>NZ_JAQOSR010000111.1:0-30843 GCF_046718885.1 Bradyrhizobium sp. UFLA01-814
ACAGCTTGTTCCGGGATCGACGGTCTGACGCGACGGCCGGTCGCTCCGGCGTTCGGTCCGTCCGCGGTGATCACACCGACGCTGCACTCGGCAAAGCGTACGGCCTGCTCGACAAGGCCATTCTCAGCCTGTTCGAGGCCGCTGCGCACGGAATTCACGAACACCTGGTTTTCCAGCCGAGTGAAGCCGCGACCGCGCGGGGCAAGCAGCTTCGGATGTCTCTGGCCGGCCGGCATCAGGCGGATTCTTTCCCTAGGGTTTCAAGCCTTAATTAATTGATTAATTAGTCAGGTGATTAAAGTGGGCGCTCTCCGCTGTCAACCGCCCTCGCCGCAGGGCGCCCCGCGCTCAGCCCGCACCTTCGCCCCAACGCCTGTCAGCGCAGCGATCACGGATTCGTCGTGATGAACTTCGTCAAATTCAGACGCTGCCGAACGGTGATCGACATTCCGCGCGCGATAGCGGACATGCCCCGACAATTTGCCGACCGGTGCGAAGCGCACGCGCAAGCATAAGAGCAGGGATCAGGCAGCGGCGTGAGGAAGCAGGCAATAGCGGTTGTCGGAACAGACGCGACCGCTGGCCGGGATGGCCGTTACGAGGGCAAACCTAAGCTAAGAAAGCTTGGTGGGCGCACCAGGGCTCGAACCTGGGACCCGCTGATTAAGAGTCAGCTGCTCTACCAACTGAGCTATGCGCCCGGAACTTGTCCGGAAATGACCCTCGCAAGAGAGCGGTCGTTTAGCAAAGCGATTCCCCGATGTCCAGCAAGCTCAAGCAAGTTTTCCCGACTTTCTGACGACCGAAAGGCCGCCGGAATCCGGCGGCCTTTCATAGGCTTGGCGAGGGCGGCGGCGGACGGCGCTCAGAGGCGGCCGGAGCGCTCCTGATCGGGGCCATCGTCGCGGTCGAAACGGTCGTGATCGAAGCCGCGGCCGCCGCGCTCCCAGCGGTCCATGCCGCGCTCGAGGCGGTGGCGGCGCCAGCCCTCGGCACCGAATCCGCGCCCTTCCATATGGGTCAGCATGCTCAGCCGCCGCTTCTGGTTGTCGTCGAGCGTCTTGTAGAGCGGGTCGGCGGCGTCGGCGATCTTCTTCAGCGACGTCGCGGTCGCCGCCATGTTGTCGGCGCGCTCGCGCAGGCGGGCGACCGGATCGTCCGGCTTCTGCGCCTTGTCCGCATCGGTCTTCTCGGCGGCCATCCGCGCGTTGGCGCGATCGAGCCGCATCTTGGCGAAGTCGCGCACCGCGGCCTCGACCGGCGGCCACAGCTTCTCCTGATCGGCGTTGAGCTTCAGCCCGGCGCGGACGGCGGCGATCCGCGCGTCGAGGAAGGCGGCCCGATCCTCGGGGCTCATCCGCATATGACCGTGGAACCAGGGACGATGCTGGGCATAGACCGCGGTCGAACCGGCAATCGTGAGCGCCGCGATACCGGCGAGCAGAACTTTCTTCATACGAACCTCCTTTGAAGGTTGCTCGAAGATGATGCCGCCCGCCCGCGCCTTCAACTTACGGATTGGACAGGGAGAGCTCTGTTACCAAGATGTAATCCGCTTTCATTGCATTGCAGAAACATCCAAAGCGCGAGGTCGCGCTCTGGATTTCTGTTGTTTGCGCTAGATCATTCCGAGCAGACGCGGCAGCCACAGCGATATCTCCGGCACGTAGGTGATCAGGCCGAGGAACACCAGCATCGCGCACAGCCACGGCAGGACCGAGATGGTGATCTCGCTGATGCCCATCTTGGCGATACTGCTCGCAATGTAGAGGTTGAGCCCGACCGGCGGGTGGCACAGTCCGACCTCGGTGTTGACGATCATCAGGATGCCGAGATGCACCGGGTGCACGCCGAGCTTGGTCGCCAGCGGAAACAGGATCGGCGCCATGATCAAGAGGATCGACGACGGGTCCATCACGTTGCCGGCGAGCAGCAGGATGACGTTGACGACGAGCAGGAACATCCAGACCGAGAAGTTCTTGTCGATGATCCAGGCCGCCATTTCCTGCGGGATCTGCTCGTGCGTCATCAGGAACGAGAACAGCACCGCGTTGGTGATGATGTAGAGCAGCATCGAGCTCATGCTCGCCGCCTGCAGCAGCACCTTCGGCACCTCGGAGAGCTTCAGCTCCTTGTAGACGAATACGGTGATGAAGAAGGCGTAGGTCGCGGCGACCGCGGCCGCTTCGGTCGGCGTGAAGATGCCGCCATAGATGCCGCCGAGCACGATCGCGATCAGCAGCAGGCCCCAGATGCTTTCGCGGAACGCTGTGAACTGCTGGCCGATGGTCGCGCGCGGCATCTTCGGATAGCCGTTGCGCCGCGCGACGAAGAAGGTCACCGCGGCCAGCATCAGCGCGAGCACGACGCCCGGCACGATGCCGGCCATGAACAGCGCGCCGATCGAGGTGTTGGTGGACACGCCGTACAGCACCAGGATGATCGAGGGCGGCACCAGGATGCCGAGCGCGCCCGAGGTCGAGATCACGCCGACGCCGAACCGCTTCGGATAGCCGTGATCAACCATCGCCGGCATCATGATCGAGCCGATCGCGACCACGGTGGCGACGCTCGAGCCCGAGATCGCCGCAAACATCGCGCAGGCCGCGACGCCGGCAAGCCCAAGGCCGCCGGGCAGATGCCCGACCAGTGAGGTCGTGAACGCGATCATGCGCCGCGCGACGCCGCCGCGGGTCAGGAAGGTGCCGGCCAGGATGAAGAACGGGATCGCCATGATGCCGAAATTGTCGAGGCCCGAAAACAGCTTCAGGCCGACGCTCTCGATCGGCACCTCGGTCATCGTGAACAGGAAGGTGAGCACGGTCAGGCCGAGCGAGATCGAGATCGGCATGCCCGTCAGCATCAGGGCAAACAGCAGTCCGAAAATAAGTGCGGCGCTCATCACGCTTCTCCAAGCGCGACGGGCGCGGTCTTGCTGGTCTCGACGCCATCGACATGGGAGGCGTCATGGTGCGGCAGGTTGTCGGTCCACCAGTAGTTCCAGCACACTTGCAGGAAGCGGAAGCACATCAGGTAGGAGCCGAGCGGGATGCAGGCGTAGACGATCCAGCTCGGGATCTCGAGATCCGGCGAGACCTGGTCGGTATGCATCAATTCGAACACGAATTTGGCACCCATGGTGCCGACGATCCCGGTGAACAGCGCGCCGCCGAGCAGGCCGAAGATGATGGTGCGCTTGCGCCAGAAATCGTTGAGGCGGTTGATCAGGACGTCGACGCCGACATGGACGCCGGCGCGCACGCCATAGGCGGCGCCGAACTTCGCCATCCAGATGAACATGTAGATGCAGAGTTCCTGCGACCATGCGAGATTGATGCCGAACAGGTACGGATAGAGCACGGGAACGTCGACCAGAAAACGGTGCACGACCGTGACGAAGGTCAGCAGCGTCGCGGCCCCCATCAGGCTCGCGATGATGATTTCCTCGAGCCGGTCCAGAATTTTAAGCAGCATTGATCTCCCCTGTCATGGCCTGATGCGGCGACCGGCCACGGCACCCTGGCCGCGACCTCACGCGGCCGCGGCGTTCACTTTGTTTGCGGTTCAAGTCCCGCGTGACTGTTGCTGTCGATCGGAGCTGCCTCCGATCCACCTCGCCCCGCGTGCGGGGAGAGGTCGAAATTCAAGCGCAGCTTGAATTTCGGGTGAGGGGGAGCTTCCGCGAGCGCATCTGGAGCCGCGTTCGCGGAGAAGGCCCCTCACCCCAACCCGCTCCCCGCAAGAACGGGGAGAGGGAGCTCTTCTGGCATCGCCTCGGCGGCGGATCATCGCAGCTAATTCATCGGGCTGCGGCCGGTTTCCTTGAGGAATTCGTCGATCAGCGGCTGGCCGACGCGCGAGGCCACGTCCTTGTAGACCGGCATCATCGCCTTGCGCATCGCCTCGTCCTGCTCCGGCGTCAACGCGACGATCTCGGTCTTGCCGGCCTTCTTGATCTCGGCGAGCGCGTCGTCGTTTTCCTTGGCCGACTGGCTGTTGCCGAACTCGGTGGCTTCCTTCATCGCCTTGGAGAGCTGCTCGCGGGTATCGGCCGGCAGGCCGTCCCAGAACTTCTTGTTCACGACCACGACGTAGCCGATGTAGCCGTGATTGGTGACGGTGGCGTACTTCTGCACCTCATGCATTTTCTGGGTGTAGATGTTCGACCAGGTGTTCTCCTGGCCGTCGACCACGCCGGTCTGCAGCGCCTGGTAGACGTCGGAGAATGCCATCACCTGCGGGATCGCGCCGAGTGCGCGGAACTGGGCTTCCAGCACCTTCGACGACTGGATGCGGAACTTGAGCCCCTTGTAGTCGGCGGGCGCGACCAGCTTCTTGTTCGCGCTCATCTGCTTGAAGCCGTTGTCCCAGTAGGCGAGACCGGTCATGCCCTTGGAATCCAGCTTCTTGAGCAGCTGGGCGCCGAGCGGCCCGTCAGTGACCTTCCGCAGCGACTTCAGGTCGGGGAGGATGTAGGGCAGATCGAAGACTTCGAATTCCTTGATGCCGATCGGGCCGAACTTCGAGTTCGACGGCGCCAGCATCTGCACCGCGCCGAGCTGCAGCGCCTCGAGCTCTTCCTTGTCCTTGTAAAGCGTCGAGTTCGGGTAGACCTCGACCTTCACCTTGCCGCCGGTGTACTTCTCGGCGAGTTCCTTGAACTTGTCGGCCGCCTTGCCCTTCGGCGTATCCGAGGCCACCACGTGGCTGAATTTGAGAACGATCGGCGACTGCGCCGCCGCAGACCCGACAAAGGTCAAGGCCGCGATCGACGCCGCAGCCAATATGAGTTTACGCATGTTTCCTCCCGCGTAATTGCGGAGCGCGAATACCGGCCCCGAGACATCCGGTCGCACCATTACAGACAAGCAAAGACGATTGCCATTGCCCCTTTAGCAGGGGCCAATTGCACCATTGCTGCACTGCAAAATTCGATGCGGCGGTATCCCCTTCGGCTCTTGCGACCGTTCAATGACACCGCCCGCACGCTGTGCCCGGCCACGGCAATGAGGTCAATGCGAGGTTTGGCAATGGCGGGTTCGCCGGGCGCGAATGCTGCGCGTGTTTCTTGCCGGCTGTCGCCCCTGCGAAAGCTGGACCCTTACGCCGCGGCAAATGTTGCAGATGGGACTCTTCGTTGTCGTCCTGGCGAAAGCCAGGACCCATAACCATCGCATTTGATTGTGAACGAGGTCGTGGCCCCAGCATCGCGCGACAAATCTCATTTGGGGTAATGGGTCCTGGCTTTCGCCAGGACGACACTGAATGTGTTGGACGACGTGTGGCTCATGCTTCCGTAGTCTCGCGGCGCATTGCGTCCGAGCTTTGCATCTTGTTCCGCCCTCTCATCATCGGAGGGCGCAGGGAAAGCCGGGTGCCGATCGCACCCATGGGCCCCGAGCAATGGGTAGAAAGCTCGGGGGTAGGACCACAGGTGTAACCGGAAACAACCCGGCTTTCCCTGCGCGATGGGTTACGGCTTATACGTGCTCTCCCCGGCGAGACTGGGCTTTGTTGTCACCGTCTTCGCAACGCGCATCGCGCAATGCGAAAAGACACCTGCCGCTAGGGCGTCAGGCCTGCACGATTTCGCCGTCCGCTTCACGCGCATTCGTCGACTGCGCAATCGGCGTCCACCGCATCTCGACCCGCGTTCGTGACGACCGCGAAGCGCCCCTCGATCGGGTGAGACGGGGCAAACCATACATCGAGTTGCACTTCGGATAAAGCGAAATATTTTTGCTGCGGGGGCTTGCGCCGTCGGGCAAATCAGTGGCAGCGGCCCTCCCCGGTCCTTTCGTCATTGCGGGCGACGCATCAGCATCCCACGTCGCCTCGCCGGACGGACGGATCAGGCATCATTCCTTCCGCAGGATTTTATCCATGGCCTTTCCACGCGCCAGCTCATCGATCAGCTTATCCAGGTAGCGAATTTCCCGCATGGTCGGCTCTTTGATTTCCTCAACCCTGACACCGCACACCACGCCCTTGATCAGGGCCCGAGAAGGATTCATTTCAGGCGCCTTTGCGAAGAACGTTTCGAAGTCGGTTTGTCTTTCCAACTGAGCTTCCAGCTCCTTCGGACCGTAGCCGGTCAACCAGGAGATCACCTGATCGACCTCCGCTTTGCTGCGTCCCTTCTTCTCCGCTTTCGCGACATAGAGCGGGTAGACGCTTGCGAAGCTCGTTGTATAGATCCGATGCTTGGCCATGAATTGCTCCGAACGTTCGTATTCCGTGGTCTCGACGAGGAAATATTAGTCCTGGGTTGAACCGGCTTCGCCAATCCGAAGTGTCGCATGTGGCTGAGGGCATGGCGATGGCCTGTGCCTCCCGTTTCGTCCCCAGCGCTCGCCTGCGGCGGTGCGCATGCGTTGGCAGCAATCGCTCTACAGCGACGGCAACCGCTCTGGGGCAGCGCCACACCTGATCCGCTAGATCATCACCATGTCCAATCCACGGACGGAAACATGGTGCGGCCCGCCGGGATCGAACATCAGAACCGAACGCAGGAGTTTTGAACGATGAACCAGATGATCCGCAACACGCAGCAGGAGACAAGCATGAGCCTCGACAATGTCTCGCACAGCGGCCGACCGGGGCCCAGTGAACTGGTGCCATCGCGCTACGCGCTGAAGATCGGCGAGATCGACGTGCTGGTCGTCAGCGACGGGGTGCTGCCGCTGCCAACCAAGATGCTGGCGCACAATGCCGAGCCGGCCGTCCGCGCAGCCTGGCTGGACGACATGTTCCTGCCGCCGGACGCGTTCGACTGGGCGCTCAACGTGGTGGTGGTGCGAAGCGGCGGGAAAACCATCCTCGTCGACGCCGGGCTGGGGTCGGACCCGGACCTGCACCTGCCGAAGGCCGGGCAGACGGTCAAGCGACTGGAGGCGGCCGGCATCGATCTTGGGTCCGTCACCGACGTGGTGCTGACCCACATGCACATGGACCATGTGGGCGGGCTGCTCGTCGACGGCGTGAAGGAGCGGCTGCGTCCGGACCTGCGGATCCATGTGGCGGCCGCCGAAGTCAAGTTCTGGGAGGCGCCCGATTTCTCCCGCGTCTCGATGCCGCCGGGATTCCCGGACGCGCTTCGTGCGACCGCCAAGCGGTTCAGGAAAGAGTACCAGAGCCAGCTGCGGCTGTTCGACGAGGAGCACGAGGTGGCACCCGGAGTGGTCGTCCGTCGCAGCGGTGGCCATACCCCCGGTCACAGCGTGGTTCGCCTGGCGTCCGGTGGCGATCGGCTGACATTCGCCGGTGACCTCGTGTTCGCGGTCGGCTTCGAGCACCCCGAATGGCACAACGGCTTCGAGCACGATCCCGAGGAGGCAGCCCGCGCCCGGATCAGTCTGTTGCGGGAGCTGGCGGCCAACCGCGAGCTGCTGGTGGCCACGCATATGCCGTTCCCGTCCGTTGGACATGTTGCGGTCGAGGGTGACGCCTTCCGTTGGGTGCCGGTGTTCTGGGACTACTGAGACCTTGTCGAGTTAGAGCCGAACCGGGGCGCGTACTCATATCGATCATGGGTGCGGGCTCCGGCTTCCGCGCGGCCCTTCTGAGCAAAGGTCGACTGCGGGCCACAAGCTGTCATTCAAGCCAGTCGAGAGCGAATTAGCTTGCTTTGCTTTGAGTCCTTTTGCACTCTCAGGCAAGGAGGCCGATGCATGAAGATAATGACCGTCGCGTGCGCTCTCGGAGCGGCCCTCGTGCTGTGCAACCTCGGGACGTCTGGTGCTGAAGCCCGGGCGCGGAAGGCACAAGTCGTTCATGAACCAAGGCGGATCATTATCCCGACGCCCGTGATAAGGCCAACTCCGTGGGATTACTATATTGTTCCACGATATCAATATCGCCCTGAAGACGACCGGGTCGATCCATACGCCCCGCCCCTGGAGTCGTCGTGGCGCCTCTATGAGGCGTGGCGGTGGCCATACTGGTGGTGAGCGGCGATCGCGCCAAACAGATCGCATTCCGAGTGGTGATCGTCTCCTGACGGACGGGGACTAGTGTGCTGAATGCGAAGTTCGTGCGATTTCGCGGCAGCCACTTTCACGAACTTCGCATTCATAAAGCACACTAGAATCATAAGTTTGCTAGTGTCCTTATCGAATCCGAAGTTCGCTTCGAAGGTGCGGCGAATGATGCGAACTTCGGATTCGGGACACTAGCTGTGAAGTTGCGCGTTGAGGCCGTCCCAATTTGGCGTACGTCTGGTTGCCTCAAGAGCGCCGCTCTGGGAATTCCGACGAAAAAGCAGGCCCTTCTGGCCGGAGAGTTCCTTGGCTTTCAGCACTCGGCCATCTTCCAAAAGGATGCGCGCGCCTGCCGTGACATAACAGCCCGCTTCGACGATACAATCGTCACCCAATGAAATGCCGATACCGGCGTTGGCTCCGATCAGGCAGCGCTCACCAACTGTAATCCTCTCTTTCCCTCCTCCGGACAGAGTGCCCATGATCGACGCACCGCCACCAACGTCGCTGCCGCTTCCGACAACCACGCTGGCGCTGATCCGGCCTTCGACCATGCAGGGACCGAGCGTACCCGCGTTAAAATTGCAAAAGCCTTCATGCATGACGGTTGTGCCCGGGGCCAGGTAGGCCCCGAGCCTTACGCGATCCGCATCTGCAATTCTCACCTCCGCAGGCGTCACATAATCGGTCATGCGCGGAAACTTATCCACGCCTGTCACCTCAAACGCGAGGCCACGCTTTCGTGCTTCCATTCGCGCGTCCGGTACACGAGAGCACTCACAGGGACCGAAGGTCGTCCAGGCAACATTAGGTAAAAGACCGAAAACACCCTCGAGGTTCAGGCAATTCGGCTGGACGAGCCGGTGGCTCAGCAGGTGGAGTCGAAGATATGCGTCGTGCACGTCGGTCGGCGCAGATGCAAGGGAGCCAATTTCCGTACGGATCGGAACGATGTCGACATTGCGAATGTCGTCGTGTCGCGCATATCCGTCCGCCGACTCGCCCAACGATCTCCTGACCTCGTCGTTCGCCAGCCGCACCGTTGCCGCCTTGTCGGCCTCTACAACCAGGCGCAGCTGAAGAAACCAGGAATCCAGCACGCGACCGTCAGCGGCAATCGTCGCAAATCCCTCGCCTCTCGCGCCCCTCAGTTCCATCGCCATTCGAATGTCTCACACTACGATCCTGCACGTCATGCATACGCGAGTTTTCGTGGAAATGGCAACTTCCGGACTCTCAAACACGTCCGGGGCAACGGGCGACATGGGTCCACGCCGCAGCAACGCCCGCTCCTATGCTCTGGGCGGATGTCGATCGACGGTGTTTGCGGTGCCGTGTCGGGCGAGCGAGCGAGTAGCCGGGTCGGCCGGCTCGCCCTCCACGCTTCGTCCCCGGACCGCTACTCCGCCGCGGTCCGGATATCGATCTTCTCGGCGCGGACCGCGCAGAACTTGAACTCCGGAATCTTGCCGAACGGATCGAGCGCCGGATTGGTCAACAGGTTCGCCGCCGCCTCCGCGTAGCAGAACGGCATGAAGACCATGTTCTCGGGCACGTCGCGGTCGGCGCGCACCTTGACCTCGACCGCGCCGCGGCGCGTCTCGAGACGGATGAAGTCGCCGGGCGCGAGTCCCTTCTTGCGCATGTCCTTCGGGGTCATGAACGCGACCGCTTCGGGCTCGATCTGGTCGAGCACCTGGGCACGGCGCGTCATCGAGCCGGTGTGCCAATGTTCGAGCACGCGGCCGGTCGACAGCACCATCGGGTACTCGTCGTCGGGCAACTCGTCCGGCGGGATCACCTTGGCCGGCACGATCTTGCCGCGGCCGCTCTCGGTCGGGAATCCGGTGGTGAAGATGATCTCGTTGCCGGGCTTGTCGGGATCGTCGACCGGATAGGTCACCGCGCCCTCGCGCACCAGGCGCTCCCAGGTGATGTTCTTCAGCGACGGCATCAGCTCGGCCATCTCGGTGAAGACCTCGCCCGGCCCCGCATAATTCCAGGGCAGTCCCATCCGCTTGCCGATCTCCTGGATGATCCAGAGATCCTGCCTTGCATCGCCCGGCGGCCTGATCACCTCGCGCGCCAGCTGCACGCGGCGGTCGGTGTTGGTGAAGGAGCCGGACTTTTCGGCGAACGCCGAAGCCGGCAGGATGACGTCGGCGTGGAATGCGGTCTCGGTGACGAAAAGGTCCTGCACGACGAGATGATCGAGCTTGGCCAGCGCTTCGCGCGCGTGCTGCAGGTCCGGATCGGACATCGCCGGATTCTCGCCCTCGACATACATGCCGTGGATTTCGCCGGCGTGGATCGCGTTCATGATCTCGACGACGGTCAGCCCGCGCACCGGATCGAGCTCCTGCCCCCACAGCTTCTCGAAAGCGCCGCGCATGTCGTCGCGGCCGACCGGCTGGTAGTCCGGCAGGAACATCGGGATCAGGCCGGCGTCGGAGGCGCCCTGCACGTTGTTCTGCCCGCGAAGCGGATGCAGCCCGGTGCCGGGGCGGCCGACCTGGCCGGTGATCAGCGCCAGCGCGATCAGGCAGCGCGCGTTGTCGGTGCCGTGAACATGCTGGCTGATGCCCATGCCCCAGAAGATGATGGACGATTTGGCGCGGGCGTAGGCGCGTGCAACCTCGCGCAGCGTCTCCGCCGGAATGCCGCAGATCTGGGACATGCGCTCCGGCGTGAACTCCTGGATCTTCGCCTTCAGCTCGTCATAGCCCTCGGTATAGCCGGCGATGTACTGCTCGTCGGTCAGGCCTTCGGTGATGATCGTGTGGATCATCGCGTTCAGCATCGCGACGTCGCTGCCCGGTTTGAATTGCAGGTGCTCGGTGGCGTGGCGCGACAGCGTCTGCCGGCGCGGGTCCATCACATAGAGCTTGGCGCCGCGCTTGGCGGCGTTCTTGATGTAGGTGGCGGCGACCGGATGGTTCACGGTCGGATTGGCGCCGATCACCCAGATCACCTCAGCGTCGGCCGCGGCCGCGAACGGCGCCGACACCGCGCCGGAGCTCAATCCCTCGAACAGCGCCGCCACCGACGAGGCGTGGCACAGCCGCGTGCAGTGGTCGACATTGTTGGAGCCGAAGCCGGTGCGCACCAGCTTCTGGAACAGATAGGCTTCCTCGTTCGAACCCTTGGCCGAGCCGAAGCCGGCGAGCGCCTTGGCGCCCTTCTGGTCGCGGATCTTGCGCAAGCCCGCGGCGGCGAGCTCGAGCGCCTCTTCCCAGGATGCTTCGCGGAAATGGGTGTAGGGATTGGCCGGATCGACCTGGTCGTTGGCGTCCTTCTTGACGCCGGGCAGCCGCACCAGCGGCTTGGTCAGGCGATTGGGGTGATGGATGTAGTCGAAGCCGAAGCGGCCCTTGACGCAGAGCCGGTTGTGATTGGCGGGACCATCGCGGCCTTCCGCGTAGATCACCTTCTCGTCCTTGACCTGGTAGGTGACCTGGCAGCCGACGCCGCAATACGGGCAGAGCGAATCCACCTTCTTGTCGGGATAGGTGACGCGGGTCTGCTTGTCGTCGAGCATGACCGCCGGCATCAGGGCGCCGGTCGGGCAGGCCTGCACGCATTCGCCGCAGGCGACGCAGGTCGATTCGCCCATCGGATCGTCGAAGTCGAACACTATCTTGGCGTCGTGGTTGCGGTAGGCCATGCCGATCACGTCGTTGACCTGCACCTCGCGGCACGCCCGCACGCAGAGGCCGCACTGGATGCAGGCGTCAAGATTGACGCTCATCGCCGGATGGCTGGTGTCGGCGTGCCAGCGCTCGGTCGCGGGAAAGCGGCTTTCGGTCACGCCGGTCTTCTCGGCCCAGTGCCAGAATTTCGAGTCCGGATCGTGCGAAGTCTCGCGCGCCGGCTGGTCCGCCACCAGCAGCTCCATCACCATCTTCTGCGCCGCGACGGCGCGCTGGCTGGCCGACTTCACCTTCATGCCGACCGTCGGCGTCCGCTTGCAGGACGCCGCCAGCACGCGCTCGCCTTCGATCTCGACCATGCAGGCGCGGCAGTTGCCGTCCGGCCGGTAGTCCGGCGCGGGCGAATAGCACAGATGCGGGATCTCGGTGCCTTGGCGCTTGGCGACCTGCCAGATCGTCTCGCCGGCCCGCGCCTCGACCTGCTGGCCGTCGAGCTCGAACTGAATCGTCAGGCCTGAGTTCTGATTGTTGCTCATTCAAATCCTCGTCGAAATTCGTCTGCTCGGCCTCGCCTACTCGGCGGCTTGCTGCGGACGAAAGCCGTCCGGAAAATATTTGATCACTGAGGTCAGCGGATTGGAGGCCGCCTGACCGAGGCCACAGATCGACGCATCGCGCATCGCCTGGCTCAATTGGTCGAGCAGTTCCTTGTTCCAGACCGGCTGCTGCATCAACAGCGCCGCCTTCTCGGTTCCGGCGCGGCACGGCGTGCACTGCCCGCAGCTCTCGTCCTCGAAGAACTTCATGAGATTCAGCGCGGCGTCCCTGACGTCATCGACCTGCGAGAGCACGACCACGGCGGCGGAGCCGATGAAGCAGCCATATCTCTCCAGCGTGCCGAAATCGAGCGGGATGTCGTCCATCGACGCCGGCAGGATGCCGCCGGATGCACCGCCCGGCAGATAGGCCTGCAAAGTATGGCCGTCGGCCATGCCGCCGCAGAACTCGTCGATCAACTCGCGCAGCGTGATGCCGGCGGGAGCGAGCTTGACGCCTGGATCCTTGACGCGTCCCGACACCGAGAAGCTGCGCAGGCCGTGGCGTTCGTTGCGGCCGTGGCTCTTCCACCAGTCGGCGCCCTTCTCGACGACATCGCGCACCCACCACAACGTCTCGATGTTGTTGATCAGCGTCGGCAGGCCGAACAACCCGACCTGGAACGGATATGGCGGCTTGTGCCGCGGCAGGCCGCGCTTGCCCTCGATCGATTCCAGCAGCGAGGATTCCTCGCCGCAGATATATGCGCCGGCGCCGCGCCGCAGATGCAGCGTCGGACCACCCGGCGGGAGCTTTGCGATCTCGCGTGCGAGGATCTCGCGGCAGGCCGGGTACTCGTCGCGGATATAGATGTAGACTTCGGGCGCCTCGACCACGTGGGCGCCGATCAGCATGCCCTCGAGGAAGCGATGCGGATCGGTCTCGAGATAATAGCGGTCCTTGAACGTGCCGGGCTCGCCCTCGTCGCCGTTCACCGCCATCAATCGCGGACCGGGTTCGCCGAGCACCGCGCGCCACTTGCGGCCGGTCGGAAATCCGGCGCCGCCGAGGCCACGCAGCGACGCATCGTCGAGCGCCTTCAGCAGGTCTTCGCGCGGCAACTCGCCCGAGCGCAGGCGCGCCAGCAGCTGGTATCCGCCGCCCGCCACGTAGCCGTCGTAGTCGACATATGGAGGAAGGTGCACATGGGTGTCGCTGTTCTTCGCCGCCGCCAGCACATTGGTGACGGTCGCATGATCGACGAAGTTGTGGCCGACCTCGGCGGCGGGCGCGGTGTCACAGCGGCCGACGCACGGCGCCCGCACGACGCGGATGCCGGGGCCGGCGCGGTTCTGCAGATCCTTCAACAGCTGTTCGCCGCCGAGCATCGCGCAGGTCAGCGAATCGCAGACGCGTACGGTGAGCGGCGCGATGTCAGGCTCGCCTTCCTTCACGATGTCGAAATGCGCGTAGAAGGTGGCGGTCTCGAACACTTCGGCGAATGACAGCTTCATCTCGTCGGCGAGCGCGGCAAGATGCGCCGCCGAGATCTGATGGTATTTGTCCTGGATCAGATGCAGATACTCGATGAGGAGGTCGCGCCGCCTCGGACGATCGGCGAGCAGCGCCTCGATCTCGTGCGCGACCACGGGGTCGACCTGGCGTCCCTTGGGCGTGGCCTTCGCTCGCTTCCTGCCCTGTCCGGGATGCTCGAACGCACGAACCTTGTGAACGTCGTCTCGACTCATGAAGCCTCGCCTCGGGAACCACGCTTTGCGCGAATTGCACTGCTTCGACGAACTGTATTCTCTGGTATGCCAGAGGCAAGCAGTTTTAGAATGCCTCTAGCAGCGTCGGGTTGCCGCGTAGGCCGTTGTTTATGTTTGCCTATCGGGCGATCTGATTTCGCTATCGAGCGCCCGTCGCGCTGCGCGGTCTCGACCGCGTTTCAGCTCTCACAGCAGGTCGGCGTAGCCGAGAAAGCCGACGGCCTCGCCAGGTTCAACCCGCACCACCGACTCGCCGAGTTCGACCAGTCCATCGGTCTCGATCAGCGACGACAGCAGACCGGCTCCCTCGCGAGGAAACTTGTTCGCTTCCAGCGCACCGTCCGCCGCCCGTCGCAGCGAGACGCGGACATATTCGCGCCGCCCGCTCTTCTTCTTGTAGCTGAAGGCGGCCCGCACCGGCATCGGCAGCAAGGGGGACGGCGCAGCACCCGACAGCGCCAGCACGGTCGGCCGCACGACATGGACGAAGGTGACGAAACTCGCCACCGGATTGCCGGGCAGGCCGATCAGCGGCGTACCGTCGATGATTCCCATCGCCACCGGGCGGCCGGGCTTGATCGCCATCCGCCACAGCACCAGCGAGCCCGCCTGCTCGATGCCGGCCCTGACGTGGTCCTCTTCGCCGGTCGAGACCCCGCCCGTGGTCAGGATCAGGTCGTAGCGCCGCGCGACCTGCTTGAGCGCAGCGGCGAGCTCGGCCCGCTCGTCGCGCAGGATGCCGAGATCGCCGACCTCGCAACCAAGCCGCCGCAACATCGCCATCAGCATGAAGCGGTTGGAATCGAACAGTTGCGCTTCGGTGCGCGCGCTGCCGGGCGCAGCCAGTTCGTCGCCGGTCGAGAACACCCCGACGCGAAGCCGCCGCACCACGTCGAGCATGGTGAGCCCGAAGGCCGCGGCGACCGCGATATCCTGCGGGCGCAGGCGCCGTCCCGATGCCAGCGCGACATGGCCGCGCGGAATGTCCTCGCCGGCCGGACGCACATTGGCGCCGACCTTCAGGCCGGACGGCAGAATCACGTTTCCCGCATCGTCGATCCGCACGTCTTCCTGCATGAACACGGTGTCGGTGCCATCGGGCATCGGCGCACCGGTGAAGATCCGCACCGCCTGGCCCGCCTGCGCCGGCTGCGCCGACGCTCCCGCCTGCACCCGCCCAACAACGGGGAATGCGCGCTCACCGCTCGCCGGCAGGTCCGCGCCGGATACTGCGTAGCCGTCGACGGCGGAATTTTTGAACGGCGGCAGCGCAAGCGGCGCGACAATGTCGCCGGCCAGGATGCGTCCGTCTGCATCCACCAAGGCAACCGTTTCGGTCTCGCCGACGGGCTTGACCCGCGCGGCGATGATCGCGACGGCTTCGTCGACCGACATCATCGGTCCGCCGAACGCGAAGCAGTCGTCCGAAAGCTGCGCCATGTGTCCCTCAGTCCTCGGCCATCGACAAGATTTGTTCGACCCGGATCGCGAACTGCGCGTTATCCTTAAAGCCGGACCGATCGATGGCAGTTCCCGCGACGCGGCGGAGAGTCGCCAGCCAGTCTCCGAACGTGCTTATATCCCCAGCTGCGTTGCCATGTGAACCCATCTGGACGTCCAGCAGTGCCCGAGAAAACCACAGCTCCCATCATTGTTCCTGATCCGGACGATCCGCGCCTGACGGAGCGCGTGGTCGGCGTCGACCAGACCGGCGCACGGACCGAGATCAAGGTGCCGGTCGAGCGGCCGCTGACGCTGTACCTCAACGCGCAGGAGATCGTCACGATGATGACGATCAACGACTATCCCGAATACCTCGCGCTCGGCTACCTCTTGAACCAGAACATGCTCAAATACGACGATGTCGTCACCGAGGTCGAATATGACGACGATCTCGAGGTCGTCGTGGTGCGCACCGCGCACCACACCAATTTCGAGGCGAAGCTGAAGAAGCGCACGCAGACCTCGGGCTGCGCCCAGGGCACGGCGTTCGGCGACCTGCTCGAAGCCGTCGAGAAGGTCGCGCTGCCGAAGGCCGAACTGCGGACCTCCTGGCTCTACCGGATGACGCACACCATCAACACGATGCCGTCGCTTTATCTGGAAGCCGGCGCCATTCACGGCTGCGTGCTGTGCAAGGAGGCGACGCCGGTGTGCTACACCGAGGACGTCGGCCGGCACAACGCCGTCGACAAGATCGCGGGCTGGATCTATCGCCACAATGTCGATCCGGCCGACAAGATTCTCTACACCACCGGGCGGCTGACCTCTGAGATGGTGATCAAGACGGTGCGGATGGGGATTCCAATCCTGGTCTCGCGCTCCGGCTTCACCGCATGGGGTGTCGATCTGGCGCGGCAGGTCGGATTGACGCTGGTCGGTCGCGCCCGCGGCAAGCGCTTCATCGCGCTGTCGGGCCAGGAGCGGATCGTCTACGACCAGAATCTCGACTATGTCGAAGAGGAATCGATGCGTCACAAGCGCAAGGGCGAGACCGACAATGACTGATATTCCGGGGACTGCCGTCCCGGGCGTGCTGCTCGCCGGCGGCCTCGCGCGGCGGATGGGCGGCGGCGACAAGCCGATGCGCAAGATCGCGGGCCGCACCATTCTGCAACGGGTGATCGACCGTCTCGCCCCGCAATGCAGTGGGCTGATCATCAACGCCAATGGCGATCCCACGCGCTTCGCCGCGTTCGGCCTCCCGGTCGTCGCCGACGACGTTGCCGACTATCCCGGTCCCCTCGCCGGCATCCTGGCCGCGCTCGACTGGACCGCCGCCAACCGGCCGGATGCGCAATGGGTGCTCAGCGCCGCGGGCGACTGTCCGTTTCTGCCGCGCGATCTCGTCACGCGCCTGGAGCAGGCGCGCGTGGCCAAAAATGCCGAGCTCGCGGTCGCTTCATCCGGCGGGCAGACGCATCCCGTCATCGGCCTCTGGAGCGTCCGCCTGCGGAATGAATTGCGCCAAGCGCTGGTCGTCGAGGACGTACGCAAGATCGACCGCTGGACCGCGCGCTATCCGCTCGCGACGGTCGAGTGGCCGACCGAGCCGCTCGATCCGTTCTTCAATGCCAATACCGTTGAAGACATCGCGGAAGCCGACCGTCTCGCCGCGCTCGACGGCGGCTAGAGCATTTTCGGTTCTGATTGAATCAGAACCGAAGCTCTAGATTCTTGTTTTGACGCGTTTTCTTCACGCGAACCGGTGTCCACTTCGCCCGAAAACGCTCTAATGTCCGCCGCCCGGATCAGCTCGGCCACGGCGTGTTGCGGATCCGGGTGCAGGCATTCGGCCGGTGAAAGCCGGGATCGCGCTCCGCGACGAAGTCGAAATTGACGGTGCCGAACGTGGTCTGCGGCTTCTTCAGGGCCGAGCAGGTCTGAACCTCGATGAACTCGTTCTTGAAATCGCCGCGGGGAAACGCGGCAAGGACGCAGTCGCGCTGCTCGGCCGTATAGTCATCGTAACCGACGCCGACGGCATCGACCAATACGCCCGCATTGGTGAGCGCGATTTCCGGGCGCATGTATTGCGGAATGCCGGGCGTGGTGTGCAAGGCGATCGCTTCCCACACCAGGTCCGCCTTCGGCTCGGCGATGCCGTGGCTCCTGAGAAACTTGCGCGCCGCATCGGCGCCGTCGAGCTCAAACCGTTTGGTCTCGGTATGGAAGTGATCGACAAGGCCGAGATCATGAAACAGCGCAGCAACATAGAGCAGTTCAGGGTCGAACTTCAGATTTTGCCTGACGCCCTTGAGCGCGCCGAACACGAACACCCGGACCGAGTGATTGAACAACATTTCGGTTTCGTATTGCCGCACCAGCTCGGCGGCCTCCCGCGCGATCTTGCTGTCCGGGATTCGAATGCCGGAAATCGTGTCCGCCATCATCGCACTCCTGCCCTGTGTAGCCTGCCGGATGCATGCGCTGGACGGCCAACGGCGTCGCGATTCATGCGCGCCGGCACTCGCTGCAGTGAATCGTATCCACTACCTAACCCGCAAAGCGGCAACCGGAAGGCCCCCGCGCCATGAAGATTCTGCAGGGAGATCGTGAGGCTGGTGCAATACGGAAGGCGCGATCGAGCTCAGCCGATCGCGCCTGGCCTGATCCAGGCGAAGCCTGACCGGAAGCAGCCGGCACAGGCTCCGCCGGCTGCCGGCGATCAATGCCCCGCTGCGATCCGGGTCGGACCGCAGACGTCGTCCTGCGAGTCCTTGTCGTGGCCGCGGCCGTTGTCCTTCATCCGGCCGTGATCGCCATCGCAATTGACGGGAGCGAACGACACGCCGCGATAGACCGTGCCGAACGCCGGCGGCACAACGACGTCAAAGGCTTCGTTCGCCGGAAGCGTCGTCGCCGCGACCCTGTCCGTGATGGCGACGACCTGATTCGGATCGGCGCCGGGCTCGACCGAGTTGCCCACGGTCGACGTCACCGCAAAAATCGTCGCGGTGCCGTCGCGGTTGACGCGGCCGGTGATGTTGCGCAGCCCGCCGGTTGCCGGATCGGTGGGATAGCCGTTGACATGATAGAGCGCGCCGAGGTTCAGGCCCTTCTGCAGCGTGTAGGCAAGGCTCCAGCTGCCGTTGGCATAAACCCACTTCTGAAGGCCTGCGGTCGGTGACGTGGCGGCGTCGGCCAGTTGGCCGTCACCTTCCTGGGCGACATAGAGCGTCGTCGCGTTGGCGAACCAGATGCCAAAGGGATAGAAGCCGTTCGCGCCCGAATTTGCCGAGGGATTGCTCGGGAAGCCCGGAAGAATGCTGAACGCCGTCGAGGCGGCGGTCTCGCGGGTCGGCAGCACGCCCGGCTGGCCGACCTGATAGACCGTGTTGATGCCGTTGCTGCCGCTGCCTTTGGTGACGTAGAGCGTGTTGTCGGAGATCGCGAGACCGCGGAAATTATCGTCCTTGCCGGACTTGTCAGCGGCAAAGCCAAGCTGGGCAACCGAGAAGCCGAACTGGAAGCCATTCTTGCTGCCGGGCGTGCCCTGCTGCACGCCAACCACGGCATCGGAACCATCGACACCGGGCGTTGCGAGTTGCACACCGGTGTCATTGACGACAAGCACCGGCTGGGTGCCGCTGCCGTTGCCGGCATTGCCGACCGTGAAATACTGGTCGGCCTGGGTGCCATTGATTTTGTTGGCGCGGATCGCGCCGCGGCCATTGTCGCCGCTATAGACGTTGACCTTGGTCCGGTGCAGCGAGCCGTCGAAATCCAGCTCCGCGACCACGCGCGCATGCACGCCGGTGTCCGGATTGGTGGGGTCGACGTGGTTCGGCGAGTTGGAGTTGGAGACGTCCAGCTGGTTGACTGCCGCATCGTAGCCCATAAACGTCACGGCCTTGCCGTCGGGCGACAAATGCAGCGACAGTTCAGACTTGGAGCTGAAGCTCGTCACCGCCACGTCCGCCGGGACGGTCAGCGCGCCGATTTCGCGCAGCCGACGGCCTTCCAGATGAAATTTCTTGATCACCACCGGCGCGGTCACGCCGAAGTTCGAATCGACGGCCACGTTGTTGAAGACCCCCGGATAGCTGCCGTCGGCCACAGCCGTCGCGCCGGTCGGCAGCGTCTGGCCTATGGTGACGGTCGATGGGTTGCCCGCGTAGACCGCGGTGCTGACCAGCAATTCGTGCGGATTGCCCGCGGTCTGCGACAGTGCCGGATGGACCGCAAACAGCACCGGTGAGAGCGCCGTGCCCGCGATCAGGCGCCGGACAATGGCGCGGCGAAATGTTTCCGGAGTTGTTTGCGATTTGGCGATTGATTTGAACATGCGAAGACCCCCCATTCTTTGAAAATTGGAATGGGTTCCTCATACGGGGCCGATCGCAACACTCGTGTGACAGATCGCCGCAGCTCATGTTCACATTCCGGAAATCGCGTAGCTCGCGTGCCCGCCGATGCGGACGCTAAAGGGCGATGAGATCGGATCGGATCGTCATCGGGCCTTGGCTCATGGTTCGAGCATGATCGCCGCGCAAACGTTTAGCGTTGATCGCTTAGCTGGCCCGTCCGCCAACCCGGCCGACCCGATCCGTTTCGATCGCCCGCAGATAGTCCAGCATCAGGCGGCTGGTTGCCGACAGATGCGCGGTGTCGCGGGTCACGATCTTCAGTTCGCGCCGCCCCCAATCGTCGCGCAGCGGGATGGCGCGAAGGCCCATCCCGGCGCCGACCACCTCGAAGGCGCGGTCGGGGATCAGCCCGAGTCCCATATTCGCCTGCACCATGCGGCAGACCGCATCAAAGCCGGGCACATTGATGCGCAGCCGCATCGCCTTGCCGGCTTGCGTCGCCGCATATTGCGAGCGCAGATAGATCGAGCTCGCGGTGTGCAAGCCGATATGGTCGAAATCGAGGGTCTCGGTGAACAGCAATGTCTCGCGGCCGGCCAGCCGATGGTCGGCGCGCATCACCACCACCAGATTGTCGTAGCGATAATGGAAGGCCTCGAGCGCGCGGCTGTCGGCCTCGGCCGAGCAGATGCCGATCTCGGCTGCGCCCTCCTCGATGCCGCGCACCACCTGCCCGCTCGGCCGCTCCTGCAGATCGACGCGGAGCAATTCATGCGCGGCGAAGAAGGCGGAGAGATCCTCAGGCAGGTATTGCACGATCGCAGAGAGATTGGCGAGCATGCGGACATGGCCGCGCACGCCTTGCGAATATTCCGACAGCTCGACCGCGATCTTCTCGACATTGAGCAGCGTCACCCGGGCGTGGTGCAGCAGCGCCTCGCCGGCCGGCGTCAGCGCCATGCCCTTGGCGAGCCGCTTGAACAGCGTGACGCCGAATGCCAGCTCGAAATCGTTCATCCGTTTCGACACCGCCGACGCCGCGATCCCCTCGCGCTGCGCGGCGCGGGTGAGGTTCTGCTCGTCGCAGACCGCGACGAACAGGCGAAGCGTTGTCAGGTCGACCCGGCGCGTCAGCGCGGTCTCCGCCGGCGTGGCGGCGCGCGGAAGGCCTGTCACGATGGAGGAGATCGGCATGGACGGCGTTCCCCGGGAAAGAACGCAGCGTAGCGCTGGAGATGGCGCGGAAGATTCCAAAGCAGTGCGGGATGGAGGGGATTGTTGGGATAGGATTCCAACAATGGTCGAGTTGGGCGGTTTTTATCCCAACCAGCCGACTGCAGCTGTCATTACGAGCGCAGTTCCTCACCGTCATCCCCGCGCAAGGGCTTCGCCTTTGCGCGGGGATGACGGGTTGGATGGACCCCTAACAAAAACGCGGCGCCGAAGCGCCGCGTTTCCGAATCCTTTGCTCACGCCTATCAGCCCGCGGCCTTGGCCGGCACGTCGCGCTGGCGCTTCATCACGATCTTGTTCAGCGCGCCGAGATAGGCCTTTGCGGAGGCGACCAGCGTGTCCGGATCGGCGGCGCGGGCGGTCATCGAGCGACCTTCATGGGCCAGACGCACCGAGACTTCGGCCTGCGCGTCGGTGCCTTCGGTCACCGCATGCACCTGATAGAGTTCCAGCTTGGCCTCGTGCGGCACCAGGCGCTTGATGCAGTTGAAGACGGCGTCGACCGGGCCGTTGCCCTCGGCTTCCTCGATCTTGATCTGGCCGTCGACGTCGAGCTTCATGGTCGCGCGCTGCGGGCCATGGGTGCCGGCGATCACGGTCAGCGAGGTCAGCTTGATGCGGTCGTGGGCGGCCGCCATCTCCTGGTCAACCAGCGCCTCGATGTCCTCGTCGTAGATGTCCTTCTTGCGGTCGGCCAGCGCCTTCATCCGCGTAAAAGCATCCTCCAGCTGGTTGGCGCCGAGCTTGTAGCCCATCTCCTCCAGCTTGTGGATGAAGGCGTGGCGGCCGGAATGCTTGCCGAGCACCAGCGAGGACTGCTTCAGGCCGACCATCTCGGGCCGCATGATCTCGTAGGTCGAGGCGTCCTTCAGCACGCCGTCCTGATGGATGCCGCTCTCATGCGCGAACGCGTTACGGCCGACGATTGCCTTGTTGTACTGCACCGGAAACGAGGTGGCCGCGGACACCACCTTCGAGGCGCGGGTGAGTTGCGTGGTGTCGATCTTGTTCCAGAACGGAAATTTGTCGTTCCGCACATTGATCGCCATCACGATCTCTTCCAGCGCGGCATTGCCGGCGCGCTCGCCGATGCCGTTGACGGTGCACTCGACCTGCCGCGCACCACCGACAACGCCGGCCAGCGAGTTCGCGACCGCCATGCCGAGGTCGTTGTGGCAATGCACCGAGAAGATCGCCTTGTCGGAATTCGGCACACGCTCGATCAGCGTGCGCATGAAGTGGGTGTATTCATCCGGCACCGTGTAGCCGACGGTGTCGGGAATGTTCACCGTAGTGGCGCCGGCCTTGATCACCGCTTCGACGATCCGGCACAGATAGTCCATCTCGCTGCGGGTGCCGTCCTCGGCCGACCATTCGACGTCGTCGATCTGGTTGCGGGCGCGGGCGACCATCGCGACCGAGGTCTCGATGACCTCCTCGGGGGTCTTGTTCAACTTCACCCGCATATGCAGCGGCGAGGTCGCGATCACGGTGTGGACGCGGCCGCGGCGGGCGAACTTCACGGCTTCGGCGCAGCGGTCGATGTCGGCCGGATGGGCACGGGACAGGCCCGCGATCACCGCGTTCTTGGAGCGGCGGGCGATCTCGCTGACCGCCTGGAAATCGCCTTCCGAGGTGATCGGGAAGCCGGCCTCGATGACGTCGACGCCCATGTCGTCCAGCAGCTCGGCGACCTCGAGCTTCTCCTCGAAGGTCATGGTGGCGCCGGGGCACTGCTCGCCGTCGCGCAAGGTGGTGTCGAAAATGATGACGCGGTCCTTCTCGGACTTGTTCGCGGTGGCCATGTTAGAAATTCCTTTAAGCTTTGCGCCCGTCATGTTGCTCCTTGAGCAATTACTTGGGCGATATCAGGGTTCGGTGATCTCGTACAAACCCCTGAGTGCCCAGGCGCAAACGCCCAGCCGGCCCTCAGGGGCAGGTAAGAAGAAGGCCGCCAATAAGCAGGGTGGGCGCTGCGGCAGGGATCGTGGCGGTAGCCTCGGCCACCTCCCCAAAGATCCCATCAATTTGGCCGCGAATCAGCATTGCCAGACCCTGTTGAGCGCCAAAATCCTCGGACAAAACCATTGACGGTTGGTTGCCGGGACGCGCTGTGCGCCGTCGTTCTAGACGATTATGGCAAGCCGCCGCAATGGGTAAAGATGGTCAGGTGGGTTGACCTAACGTTCCCGCATGGCTAGGCGCACCCCTTTCTCGTCCCCTCACCTCCGGCCGCGCGAAGACGCGCGCAGGCTCGACGGGGAGCGGCCGTAGAGGTCAGCGAAGGCGGCGTTGAAACGGCGGACGCTGCCGAAGCCGGCGCGGAAGGCGATCGCGGTCATCGCGTCGTTGGTGGTGTCGATCAGGCGCTTGGCGCGCTGCACGCGGCGCGTGGTCGCGACTTGTTGCGGGCTGGCGCCGACATGGCGCTCGAACAGCCGGGCGAGGTGGCGCGCGGTGATGCCGAGCCGGTCGGCCAGTGCTGCGACCGAGCCGCGCTCCAGCGCGCCGCCGTCGATCAGCTTCAGCGCACGCGCAACCGTGGAGCGCGTGCCGTTCCAGGCCGGACAGAACGGCGCGGTCTCGGGACGGCAGCGCAGGCACGGCCGATAGCCGGCCGCCTCGGCCGCAGCGGCGGTCGGGTAATAAGTGACGTTGCGCGGCAGCGGATGCTTCACCGGACAGACCGGCCGGCAATAGATCCGCGTGGTCTTCACCGCCGTGAAGAAGCGGCCGTCGTAGCGCGCGTCGCGCCGCAGTCGCGCAGCGTTGCAGGCATCGAAGCTGAGCATGAGGCGGAGTCTAGCGCATCGCGCGGTCAAGGAAAGTGGCCCGAGGTGATGAGGTCCGATTCCGGCCAGCGCGACCCGCAGCGCTGAACTAGATCGATCCGATCGATCAAACCGGAGACATCGCCATGACCAACCCGACAGCCAGGGAAACCAGTAAGCAAATTGTCCTCAACGCCTGGCAGACTTTCAGGACCCGCGACGCCAAGCTGATCGCCGCGCTGTTCGCACCGGATGCCGAATGGATCGCGCCCGCCCGCAACGCCACCGCGGTCGCGCTCGATCACGCCGACCACATGATCGGCGCTGACGCGATCGCCCGCTTCATCTCAACCGAGATGCACCGCCTGTTCTCCGAGATCGACATCGCGTTCCGTGCCGTTCATGCCGACGGTGACAGCGTCATCGTCGAGGAGCGCATGCGCGCGACGCTGCCGGGCGGCCGGCCCTACGACAATGACTACTGCTTCGTGTTCGTGGTCGAGGCCGGCCGTATCAAGCAGGTGCGGGAATACATGGACACGCGCAAGAGCTGGCAGATGGTGTTCGGAGAAGCCGCGGCATGAGGTCCGCGTTCATGTCACGGAGACGCCGGCGCTCCCTTCTCCTTGCGAGAGAGGGAGCCTGAGCGGCCCGCTCACCGCACTTCCGCGCGGGGCTCACCTCGATGAGCCGCTGGAATCATCGCCCACGCCCCGCGCCGGAACATGGTCACATGGCGCAACATCCAGGCATGAAGCCAACCGGCGAGGATCACAGACACGATCGTGACCACCAGACCGCCGATCAAGTCCACCACGTAGTGACCGCCGACGATGGGCGTCGCCAGTATCATGGCCAGATTTGCCAGCGTCATCGGAATGCGAAGCCATCGAACGTTCCAGCATGCCCAGATCAGGATCAAGGCCGCGGTACAGTGAAAGCTTGGAAACGCGATCAGTCCCTGGCCATGAAAATTGCGCAGGCTCCTGAGGCTCCCGTCGCGGATCCGGATCAGATCGTCGATCCAGCCCTCGGAGGTCAGAGGCAAATTCCGGAACGAAGACACTTCCGTATCGCTGACGTGCAGATGGGTCCATGCCGTGGTGGCGGGCAACAAGGCGAAAACTGCAATGGTGATGGTTAGCGATATGATCGCCGCCAGGATGAATTTTTCGAGCGTTTGGATTCTCCCCGTCACGGCCAGCACCAGGATTACGAGATGGGGAAGAAGGAAAATGGAGTTATAGGCCTCGGTCACGATGCGGGCCATCATGTCCGAACCAGCGAACAGGCCCGCATAGGTCCTCCAGTCGTAGCCCATCAATTGATCGGCACGCAGAAGCTGAGCATCAACCAGGGGACGGCCGACCGTCGCTGCCGCATAGGTCAACATCGTTGCAGCGATCGCCACGATGATATTCTGCGACCAGGTATTTATGAACAATTGAACGAATTGGATGCGCAGTCCCTTTGCCACGAGGTAGATGCTGAGAACGATCGCGGCTACCTTGCCATACCCATCCCAATCGACGTCGACGTGCCTGAAGCCGGACCAATGGAAGGCGGCAAAACAACCGGCCAAGAATAGCAGGACGGGCGCCCAGAGCACGCCCATCAGCGCGTCATCATTCACGTTGTGATTGCCTGTCGCTAAATCTGCGGTTGCCATGCCCTCATGTTGCGTCAATTCATTAATATTACCTTGCATGCGGCCGGTTTGAGCGGGGAATATCCGCATGCGGCCGACAACGCGTCACCTTGCGATAGATTGCCCGCGAGACTGCGGACGCCAGACGCGCACATAAGGACGGCTCCGGCGGGTGGGACGCCTCCCACGCCGCAAAGGGAGCGAGAGCCCGCGGTCTGCTCACGTCGCGGGACCGCGGGATGTCATCCAGCTTCTCCGCGCCCTATTTCCTCGCCGTCGCGGCCTTCTTCTCCGCCCCCTTGCCTTCCGTCTCCAGCGCCGCGCGGACGCGCTTGAATTCGCTTAAGTCGGCCTTGTCCACCTCGGGGAATTTCAGGTCGAGCTTGTCGAGCGCGTTGACGATGGTCGAGCCGATCACGACGCGGGCGAACCATTTGTGGTCGGCCGGCACGATGTGCCAGGGCGCCTGCCCGGTCGCGGTGTGATGGATCATGTCCTGATAGGCGGCCTGATATTTGGCCCACAGCTTGCGCTCGGCGACGTCGGCCATCGAGAACTTCCAGTTCTTGGCCGGCTCCTCGAGCCGGTCGAGGAAGCGCTGGCGCTGCTCCTCCTTGGAGACGTTGAGGAAGAATTTCAGGATTACGGTGCCGTTGCGCGACAGATAGCGCTCGATCGCCGCAATGTCCTCGAAGCGCTCGCGCCAGATGTCCTTGCTGACGAGGCGCTTCGGAATCTTCTGCTTGTCGAGCACCTCGGGATGCACCCGCACCACCAGGCACTCCTCGTAATAGGAACGGTTGAAAATGCCGATGCGGCCGCGCTCCGGCAGCGCGATCATCGCGCGCCACATGAAGTCGTGGTCGAGCTCCCTGGTCGACGGCTGCTTGAAGGAGGAAACCTCGCAGCCCTGCGGATTGACGCCCTCGAACACGCTCTTGATCGCAGAATCCTTGCCGGCGGCATCCATGCCCTGGAAGATCAGCAGCAGCGACCAGCGGTCCTGGGCGTAGAGCTTCTCCTGGAAATCGTTGAGCCGCTTGCGGTTGGCCTCGATGATCTTGCCGCCGGCGTCCTTGTCGATGCCGCCCTTCTCGGCGGTCGGATACGATTTGAGGTGAAATTCGCCCGACCCGTCGAAGCGGAACGGCGCGACGAAGGGCTTCAGTTCATCGGCGAGCGATGGGGACGGTTTGTTGCTCATGGCTTCTCGACGGCTTGCGTGACGACTTGATCCGGTCGATCACGCTACCAAGAATGCCCTTGGGCAGGAAGATGATGAACAGCACCAGCAGCACGCCATAGACCAGATTGTCCCAGCCGACCGCCTTGGTGCCGAAAGAGATGCGCAGCACCTCGGCCAGCACGATGGTGATGACGGCGCCGACCGTCGGTCCCAGCGCGACATAGACGCCGCCGACGATCGCCGCGAACACCATCTGCAAGGAGACCGCGATGCCGCTCACCGTGTCGGGCGAGATGAACATCTGGTACTGGCAATAGAGCGCGCCCGACAGCGCGGTCATCAGCGCGCTGATCAGGGTGATCTTGAGCTTCTCGGCGGTGACGTTGACGCCGGCCGCGGCGGCGGCATCCTCATCCTCCGAGATCGCCTCCATGGCATGGCGGATCATGCTGCGGTCGATCGCGCGCCAGATCACGAGGCCCAAGACCCAGACCGCGAGCGCGATCAGATACCAGGTGGTCTTGTCGTCGAATTGCAGCGCGAGCAGCCCCTTGCCGCTCGGCGCGCGCTGCGGCGTGTAGCCGAGCGAGCCGCCGGTATAGTCGCGGGTCGCGGTGATGACCTGCAGCACGATGCCCGACAGCGCCAGGGTCACCAGCACGAAATAATGCCCGGTGATGCGGAAGCGAAAGCAGGGATAGGCGACGACAAGCGCGAGCACGCCGGCGGTCGCCATGCTGAGGGGAATGCCGATCCAGGGCGACACGCCGAGATGGTTCCACAGCAATGCGGTGACATAGGCGCCGATGCCCATGAAGCCGCCATGGCCGAGCGAGACCAGGCCGAAGCGCCCCATGATCGACCATGAGGTGTAGGCGAACGACCAGATCAGGATCAGCACCAGCACGTGCAGATGATAGGGATCGCGATGCACGAAAGGCACCGCGACGAGCGCGAGCAGCGCGATGATCCAGCCGGCGGCTTGCCTGTTCACGAGCGCCTCGCCAGGAGGCCCGCGGGCCGGATGAACATCATGACGATGAAGAAGGCAAAGGCCAGCACGTAACCCCATTCGAGATCGGAGAACAGGCCGCCGAGCGAGATGATCTCGGCGAACACGAAGGCGGCGATGAAGCCGCCGATGAAATTGCCGAGCCCGCCGAGCACGCAGATCAGGAAGGTGATCGGCCCGAACGACAGGCCGACGAACGGATGCACGTCATATTGCAGCACCAGCAGGCAAGCGGCGAGCCCGGCGAGCCCGCCGCCGATCGCCGAGGTGACGAGATAGATGCGCTTGGGGTCGACGCCCATCAGCGGCATGATCTGGCGGTCCTGTGCGATGGCACGGATCGCGGTGCCGGTGAAGGTGCGGGTCAGGAACAGATAGACGCCGATCATGCCGAGCAGCGCGGCGGCGAACGACAGCAATCGCGCGTAGCTGAAATTCATCTCGCCGAGCGCGAGCACCGGCAGGCGGATGCCGAGATTGCGGAAGTCGATGCCGAACGCGACGGTGGCAAAGCTCTGCAGGATGAACAGCACACCGCCGGTGGCGAGCAGCTGGTTGATCGGCGGCGCAGTCAGGAGCGGCGCGATCACGAAGAAATGCAGCGCGCCGCCGAGCAGCGCCACCAGCAGGATGACGAGCGGCGCGGCGGCCCAGTATGGCAAGTGAAAAACCTGCACGAGATAGTACATGCCGTACATGCCGATCATCACAAGCTCGGCGTAGCAGATCCAGGTGACGTCGATGACGCCGAAGATCAGGTTGAGCCCGAGCGCGAGCAGCGCCAGCACGCCGCCGAGCAGGATGCCGTTGATGACGGCCTCCAGCAGGTAGATGTCGAAGATGTCGAAGAAGGATTGCATGCTGGCTCTGCCCCTAGACCGTGACGTCACTCGTTCCCGTCATCCTGAGGAGCCGCGAAGCGGCGCCTCGAAGGATGTACGGCCCGGCTGGTGGCCGTCGATCCTTCGAGACGCGGCTAACGCCGCTCCTCCAGCGACAACGGTGTAGCCGTTGCGCGGGGATGACGGGAAACGGGGTGAGCACGCCTGCCAGATGTGTTGTCATCATCCTCACACCCCCAAATACGCCTGCTTGATGGTGTCGCTCGCCGCGAGCTCCGCCGCTGACCCGGCGGCGCGGATGCTGCCGGCTTCCAGCAGATAGGCGCGGTCGACCACGCGCAGCACCTGCTGCACGTTCTGCTCGACGATCAGGACCGTCAGGCCGCTGGCGCGGATGCGCTTGACCAGCTCGAACACCTGCTGCACCACGACCGGCGCGAGCCCGGCCGACGGCTCGTCGAGCAGCAGCAGTTTCGGGTTCGACATCAGCGCACGGCCGATCGCGCACATCTGCTGCTCGCCGCCCGACATCGTCCCGGCCATCTGGTGCTGGCGCTCCTTCATGCGCGGAAACAGCTCGAACACGAACTCGAGCCGCTCGGCGTAATGCGCGCGGGCGCCGGGCATGAAGGCGCCCATCTTCAGGTTATCGGCGACGGTGAGCCGCGGAAACAGCCGGCGATTTTCCGGCACATGCGCGATCCCGAGGCTGACGATGCGATGTGGGGGCGTCGCGACGACGTCGGCGTCTTCCATCGCGATCGTGCCCCTGATCGGTCGGATCAACCCGGAGATCACCCGCATCAAGGTGGTCTTGCCGGCGCCGTTCGGGCCGATCACGCCGACAGCCTCGCCCGCCTTGACGTCGAGGCTGACGTCGAACAGCGCCTGGAAGCTGCCATAGCCCGCGTCAATCGATTTCAATTCCAGCATATGCGCTCACGCCCCGATCCGGCGCCGCGCCTGGGCTGCCGCCGCGGCCGCGAGGCTCGCATCCGCATCGGTGCCGAGATAGACCTCGATCACTTTTGCGTCGCCGGCGACATCGGCCGGCAGGCCCTCGGCGATCTTCTCGCCGTGATCGAGCACCATCACGCGATCGACCACGCGCATCAATACGCCCATGATGTGCTCGACCCAGATGATGGTGATGCCGAGCTCGTCGCGGATCCGGCGCAGCATGTCGGCGGCCTGGTCCATCTCGGCCTCGTCGAGACCGCCAAGGCTCTCGTCCGCGAGCAACAGCTTCGGGCCGGTGGCGAGCGCCTTGGCGAGCTCGAGCTTCTTCAACCCGGCGGCGCCGAGGCCCTCGACGCTGGCGTTGCGATCGGTCGGCAGGCCGACCATCGCAAGCGCCCGCTCGGCGGCCTCCTCGGCCTTGCCGCGGCTGTGGCGGCCCTGGCCGTAGAACCCGGCGAGCACGACGTTCTCGAAGATGCTGAGGCGATGGAACGGCCGCGGGATCTGGAAGGTACGGCCGATGCCACGGTTGATGATCCGGTGCGGGGCGAGCCCCGCGATCTCGTGTCCGTCGAACAGGATCGAGCCGGAGGTCGGCGGCAAGGTGCCCGAGAGCATGTTGAAGATCGTGCTCTTGCCCGAGCCGTTCGGGCCGATCAGACCGAGGATCTCGCCCTGCTCGACGCGGAACGACACGTTGTTGACGGCACGAAAGCCGCCAAACCGCTTGACCAGGCCTTCCACGGCGAGCACGGCAGTTCCCTTCGCGAGCGAGCTATTTGTAGCTGTAGGTGGTGCCGGCCGGCAGCGGCAGCTCGGTCTCGCGCTGCATCTGGCTCTTCGGCCACACCACATAGGATTTGTCGTCGATATATTGCAGCACCACCGGGAACGAGCGCGCGTTCTGCCCGGCATACTGCTCTCCCTCGCCGTAGAACTTCACGCCGTAGCCGAGCATGGTGCCGCCCTCGGGTATGTCGGTGTCGAGCGCGGCCTTGCGCAGCGCATCCGGATCGACGCCGCCATACTTCTTGATCGCGCGCGGCAAGACGTCGTCGAGGAAGACATAGGCGTTGGCCGCGCCGATGCCGACATGGGCGGAACGGATCGGCACGCCGGGCTTCAGCCGGTCAAACTCCTCGCCGACCATCTTGATGACCGGCGGCAGCTTGGGATCCATGCTCTTCTGGTTGGCAAGCCAGATCGAGATCGGGTCGGTGTTGAACAGATAGTTGGCGTCGGCGCCGAGGCCTTCCTTCAGCTTCTCGTAGACGCCGTAGCCCGCGCCGTGGCCGACGATGGCGCCGAACTTCAGCCCCTGCTCGCGGGCCTGGCGGAACAACAGGGTAATGTCCGGATTGTAGCCGGTGTGGAAGATCACGTCGGGCTTTGCGCGCTTCAGCTTCGTGACCAGCGCCGACAGATCGGGCGCGGTCGCCGAATAGC
>NZ_JAQOSR010000112.1:0-30839 GCF_046718885.1 Bradyrhizobium sp. UFLA01-814
CGACGCCTTCACCTCCGAGGAATGTGCCAACTACCTCAAAAATTCAGGCTATCGAACTTAATGCCATCACGCTTTAGCATCTACTCCCCGCCGTGATGGCCGCTGCCCCAGCGGTCGGAGATCGCGAGCATGAAGGCCGAGACCACGAACACCAGGTGCACGCCGACCAGCCAGGCGAGCTTGCTGGGATCGAAGATGGTATCGATGTTCATGAACGCCTTCAGCACCTGAATGGCCGAGATCGCGACGATCGACGCCAGCAGCTTTTGCTTCAGGCCGCCGAAATCGACCTTGGTCATCCAGTCCGGCCAATCCGGGTGCCCTTCCGGATCGATCTTCGAGACGAAGTTCTCGTAGCCGGAAAACACCACGATCAGGATCAGATTGCCGGTCAGCGAGATGTCGATCAGGGCGAGCACGCCGAGGATGATGTCGGATTCCTTGGCCTGCGGCACATGCAGGATGAAGTGCCACAGCTCCATGCAGAACTTGAGCAGCAATGCCGCGAGGCTGATGACGAGGCCGAAATAGAACGGCGCCATCAGCCAGCGGCTGTTGAAGAGCAGGCTTTCGAAGCTTCTTTCAACGCGCTTCAGCGTCGGATTGGGCCGGTAGGTCGCCGGTTCTTCCGCTTCCGCCATGGCACGCGCTTCCCGATTTCCGCTGCTAGGCCGCCTTCTGCTTCGCGGTGATCAGCTTGCGGTTGATCAGGACCTCGGCGATCTGCACGGCATTCAGCGCCGCGCCCTTGCGCAGATTGTCCGACACGCACCAGAACGACAGGCCGTTCTCCACCGTCGCATCCTCGCGGATGCGGCTGATATAGGTGGCGTCCTCGCCGGCGGCCTCATAGGGCGTGACGTAGCCGCCCGGCTCGTGCTTGTCGATCACGAGGCAGCCCGGCGCATTGCGCAGGATGTTGCGCGCCTCGTCCGCCGTGATCGGGTTGGCGAACTCGACGTTGACGGCCTCGGAGTGACTGACGAAGACCGGCACGCGCACGCAGGTCGCGGTCAACTTGATCTTGGGATCGAGGATCTTCTTGGTCTCCACCATCATCTTCCACTCTTCCTTGGTGAAGCCGTCTTCCATGAAGACGTCGATCTGCGGAATGATGTTGAAGGCGATGCGCTTCGGAAACTTCTTATTGACCAGCTCGTCATTGGTGTAGACGGCCTTGGTCTGCGAGAACAATTCGTCCATCGCGTCCTTGCCGGCGCCCGACACCGATTGATAGGTCGAAACCACGACGCGCGTGATCGTCGCCTTGTCGTGCAGCGGCTTCAGCGCGACCACGAGCTGCGCCGTCGAGCAGTTCGGGTTGGCGATGATGTTCTTCTTGGTGAAGCCGGCGGCCGCATCCGCGTTGACCTCCGGCACGATCAGCGGCACGTCAGGGTCCATCCGCCAGGCCGAGGAATTGTCGATCACGACCGCACCGGCGGCGCCGATCTTGGGCGACCACTCCTTGGAGACCGAGCCGCCGGCCGACATCAGGCAGATGTCGATGTCGGAGAAGTCATAATGCTCGAGCGCCTTCACTTTCAGCGTGCGGTCGCCATAGGAGACCTCGATGCCGACGCTGCGGCGCGAGGCCAGCACGACGACCTCGTCGGCGGGGAATTTGCGCTCGTCGAGAATGTTGAGCATTTCGCGCCCGACATTGCCGGTCGCTCCGACCACCGCGACTTTGTAACCCATCGTTCACTCTCCGACGAAAAATGCCCGTTCCCCCGCAAGCTGCGGAAAGGGAAGAGGCAGCGCTTCTATGCGAGAAACCCCATCAAGACAACGTTGCGTAGCTTTTGAGCGTTTTGATGCGTTTATTTCGGGCCGATCCGGCCGCGCCCCATCATACGAGAATTCCGTCAGCGCTGACGAGCTTCGTCGACGAGGTGTACGCCACGCTCTCCCGGCTGTTTGCCTATGTCGCCGTGCTCGCGCTGTTCGTCGTCCTCGGCAACTATCTATGGAAGCAGCTGCCGGACGCAACGGCGATGGCGGCCCCTGCCGCCGCGAGCTGGAGCCCGGCCGGTCGCACGGCGCCGGCGTTTGCCGTGAGCCGGCTCGATCTGCGAGACAAAACAGAGACTTATGATATCCTCCGGCACCCCGAAGGCGGCCGCAAGGACGTCTTCCGCTGGGCCGATGCCGACGGTGCACCGGTCGCCGAGCTGGAAATCTACCGCCCCGGCGGCGAGGCCATGGGGCCTGCGGTCACCGAGATTGCCGGGCGGCTCGACCCGAGCGGCGTCCGCGAGCTCGAGGCGGCCGGGATCATCCACAGCAAGTTCGGCAGCGTCACGTTGCTGCGCCCGGCGCGGCAGGACGGCGACCGCGCCTGCCTCGGCTTCCTCAAGCAGGCCGACGCGCCTGACCTCCGGATCTCCGGCTGGACCTGCCAGGGCACCAGCCTGCCGGCCCGGCGCGCCGCGATCGTCTGCATGCTGAACCGCCTGACCCTGCTGGCCGCGGGCAACGATCCGCGGCTCGCCGCCCTGTTCGCGCATGCCGAGCTCAAGCGCACCGACTGCGTTACCTCCGGCGCGCCGGCCCTGTCGGCCGACTGGGTCATGGGCAGCGAGAACCCGCGCCTGCGCGGCGCCTTTTGATGGCGAGACCGTGGCAAGGCACTGGTTTTCATGAAACTTTTGCGCTTGGACACGCATTATCTCAGCCGGTGTGGCGCAATTGACCTAGTGACGGCCTCCCTACCATGGCTACAATGTGTTCCAAGTGATTTTGGCGGACGCGCCAGCCCCCGATGGGGCCGTAATGACGAGGATGCGATGACCTTGAAATTCCCTGCCGCGAACAAGCTCGTGGTCTTGCTTGCCGCGGCTGCCGTCACCGCAACCGCGTTCGGCATGACCGCGGCCAGCGCGCAGAGCCCGGCCAAGCGCAAGCAGCAGGAGCAGTATGACCGCGACGGCCGCCGCTATTACGGCGCGCAGGGTCCGAACCGCGTCTATCAGCAGGGTCCGCGCACCCGCGTTTACGTCACCACGCGCTCGTGGCTCGACGCCGGCACCGAAGTGCTGCCGGGCGATCGCAAGTTTAACGACTACGCGTACCCGCCGGAGATCGGCTACCCCACGTTCGCACGCGAGAACAACAATCGCCCGATCGATCGCCAGCCGCTCAGCCCGCCGGCCGATCTCGGCGGCTATCCGCGGAATTTCCCGCTGTATTGAGACGTCTCACCCGGCGTCGTCCCGGCGAAGGCCGGGACCCATACGCCGCGGCCTCTCGATCTGAAATGATTGTTAGCCGATCTTCGTAACCATCGACATCGGTGGTTATGGGTCCCGGCCTTCGCCGGGACGACATCGTGTTTGTGTCAGCCGCGCGCCATCACGCGTGCAGCTTCTGCAATTCCTTCAGGATCGCCTCGCCCATCTGGCTCGTGCTGGCCGGCGTGGTGCCTTCCGACTTGATGTCGGCGGTGCGCAGGCCGTTGGCGAGCACGGCCGCGATCGCGGCATCGACCTTGTCGGCGAGCTCGCCCATGTCGAAGGAATAGCGCAGCGCCATGCCGAAGGACGAGATCATCGCGATCGGGTTGGCGAGGCCTCGGCCTGCGATATCGGGCGCCGAGCCGTGCACCGGCTCGAACAGCGAGCGCCGCTTCTTCGTCTTCGAGTCGACTTCGCCGAGCGAGGCCGACGGCAGCATGCCGAGCGAGCCGGTCAGCATCGCCGCGATGTCGGACAGCATGTCGCCGAACAGATTGTCTGTCACGATGACGTCGAACTGCTTCGGCGCCTTGACGAGGTTCATGCCGCCGGAATCGGCGAGCTGGTGCTCGAGCGTGACGTCCTTGTATTCGCGCGCATGGACCTGGGTCATGACCTCGTTCCAGAGCACGCCCGACTTCATGACGTTGCGCTTCTCCATCGACGTCACCTTGTTGCGGCGCTTGCGCGCCAGGTCGAAGGCGACGCGGCCGATGCGCTCGATCTCGTAGGTGTCGTAGACCTGGGTGTCGACCGCGCGCTTCTGGCCGTTGCCGAGATCGGTGATGGTCTTCGGTTCGCCGAAATAGACGCCACCGGTGAGCTCGCGCACGATCATGATGTCGAGACCCTCGACCACGTCGCGCTTCAGGCTCGAGGCCTCGGCGAGCGCCGGGTAGCACACCGCCGGACGCAGATTGGCGAACAGGCCGAGATCCTTGCGCAGCCGCAGCAGGCCGGCCTCGGGGCGGACCTCATAGGGCACGTTGTCCCATTTCGGGCCGCCGACCGCGCCGAAGATCACGGCGTCCGCCGCCGTCGCCTTGGCCATGTCGCCCTCGGAGATCGATACCTTGTGGGCGTCATAGGCGGAGCCACCGACCAGGCCCTGCTCGGTCTCGAACTTCGCGATGCCCTGCGCATTCAGCCAGTCGATCACGCGTTGCACCTCGGCCATCACTTCGGGGCCGATGCCGTCGCCGGGGAGAAGCAGCAGTTTATGGGTCGCCATGATGTTACCTCGAGCTAATCGTTGTTGTCGTTGCCGGGCAAGAGCGCGAAGCGCGTCCTCGCACAGATGACCCGGCAATCCATCCCGCTTCGAAAGGCCTCTCTGAAGATGGATGGATGCCCGGGTCGAGCCCGGGCATGACGAGCGGGGAAATCCGGCCGGAGTGCTAAAACGCCGGAGCCGGATTGGCAAGGCACCCCGGATCGGCCCAGAATGGCCCCAACGAGCAACCCGCGCCCCAAGAAGCTAACAAGAAGCCAACAAGACGGACCTCATGACCGCAGCCATCGTCTACGCCTTCGCCTCGGCGATTTTCCTCGGCGCCGGGGTGGTGCTGGCGCAGCTTGGCCTGCGCACCGTCGAGCCGCTGTCGGGCGCCGCGATCAGCGTGCCCTCTTTCACCCTGTTGTTCCTGCTGCTGTCGCCGCTGATCCTGCATGGCGAGCCGGTGGTCTGGCGCGCCCTGCCGATCTTCATGGCGATCGGGCTGTTCTTCCCGGCCTCGCTGACGCTCCTGACCTTTGCGTCGAACCGGGCGCTGGGACCGGTCATCACCTCGACGCTGGGCAATCTGGCGCCGCTGTTTGCGGTCACCGCCGCCGTAATCCTGCTGGACGAGCCCTTGCTGCCGCAGCAGCTCATCGGCCTCGTCGTCGCGGTCGCGGGCGCCGCCATCATCACCGTGACGAGGCCGCGCGACCTCGGCCATTGGCGCAGCTGGGCCCTGCTGCTGCCGCTTGTGAGCGCGCTGGTGCGCGGCATCGTGCCGCCGATCGCCAAGCTCGGCCTTGCGATCTGGCCGAGCCCGCTATGGGCCTGCCTGGTCGGCTATGTCATGTCCTCGCTGGTGGTGCTGATTGTGCAACGGGTCCGCAAGGGCAGCTTCATGGTGCAGGCGCCGCGCGAGGGCCGATTCTGGTTCGCGCTGACCGGGATCAGCAACGGGCTCAGCGCGCTCAGCCTGTTCGCTGCGGTCCGCAACGGCCCGATCACGCTGGTGGCGCCGCTCGCCGCGATCTATCCGCTGGTCACCGTGGTGATGAGCGCGATGATGCTCAAGCATGTCGAGATCACCGCGCGGATCGTCGGCGGCACCCTGCTGACCGTGATCGGCGTCGCGCTGGTCCTGATCGCCTGATTGCCTGATACGCAAGACAGTGTTGCGGGCATCGGCGCTGGGCAGCGCCGCCGCGGCCTGTCACAATGCGGGCATTGCCGGAGTGAATTGTGAGAGCCCCCGCCCCGTCCTATCCGCATCCCGCGCGGCTGATCCTGATTCTGTCGCTCGCACCGACGGTCGGTCTCGGCATCGGCCGGTTTGCCTATTCGCTGGTGCTGCCCGACATGCGCGACTCGCTGGCCTGGTCGTATTCGGCCGCCGGCTTCATGAACACGATCAATGCCGCCGGCTATCTGGCCGGCGCGCTGCTCGCCTCGCGCCTGATTGAACGCTTCGGGCTTGCCGCATCGGTGCGCTGGTCGACGCTGGCCTGCGCGCTGTCGCTGGCGCTTTGCGCCCTCTCGGGCAATTTCGTGGTGCTGAGCTTTGCCCGCCTGCTGGTCGGCTTCGCCGCCGCGATCGGCTTCGTCGGCGGCGGCGCGCTCGCGGCGACCATCGCGCAATCGCGACCGGAACGCGCGAACTTCCTGCTCAGCCTGTTCTATGCCGGGCCGGGCGTCGGCATCCTCGCGTCGGGATTGATCGCGCCCTTCGTGCTGCAAGGCTTCGGCGCCGGCTCGTGGTGGATCGTGTGGTGGGCGATGACGCTGCTTTCCGCGATCATGACCGTGCCGCTGATGCTGGCGCCGCTTCACGCCAACGCCGCCGCCGGCGGCATCGTGCGGACCCAATTCGCTGTGATGCCGGTCCTGATCTACCTCGCCGCCTATTTCCTGTTCGGTGCCGGCTACATCGCCTACATGACCTTCATGATCGCCTATGTCCGCGACGGCGGCGGCGGCGCGGCTGCACAGAGCGCGTTCTGGAGCCTGATCGGCGTCAGCGCATTCGTCACGCCCTGGGTCTGGGGGCGGGTGCTGGCGCTCGACCGCGGCGGGCTCGCCACCACCATCATCCTCGGTGTCAACGCGCTCGGCGCCAGCCTGCCGATCTTCGGGCATTCGCCGCTGCTGCTTGCGATCTCGGCGCTGGTGTTCGGCGTCGCCTTCTTCGCCGTGGTCGGCTCGACCACCGCCTTCGTGCGTTTCAACTACCCGCCGCAATCCTGGCCGACCGCGATCGCGGCGATGACTATCGCCTTCGGCATCGGCCAGACGCTCGGACCGATCGTGGTCGGCGCCATCACCGACGCGGTCGGCAGCCTGTCGTTCGCGTTGAACGTCTCGGCCGCGATGCTCGCGCTCGGCGCGCTGCTGTCGGCGTTTCAGAGGAAGATGACTCCCTGAGTCATTCCGGGGCGATGCAATAGCATCGAACCCGGAATCTCGAGATTCCCCGATGCGCAATTGCGCATCTGAGGTCTGGTCCTTCGGACCATCCCGGAATGACGCTTCGCGTCAACTCCCGCTGAACGAATTGTAGCCTTGGTCTTCCCAGTAGCCGCCCTTGTAGTCGTTGGTGACTTCCATCGAGAGCACGTATTTCGGGTTCTTGAAGCCGAGCTTGGTCGGCACCCGGATCTTCATCGGAAAGCCGTAGGCGCGCGGCAGGATCTCGTCGGCGAATTTGAACGTCATCTGGGTCTGCGGGTGCAGCGCCGAGCGCATGTCGAGCGGCGAGTTGTAGCCGTCCTTGTCGGCGCACTGGAACCAGACATATTTCGCACGGGTGTCGGCGCCGACCAGCTTGAGGAAATCGCGCAAGGGCGTGCCGGTCCAGCTGCCGATCGCGCTCCAGCCCTCGACGCAGATGTGCCGTGTCACCTGCTTGACCTGCGGCAGCTTGTACAATTCGTCGAGCGTCCACGATTTCTTGTTGTCGACCAGCCCGCGCACCTCGAGCTTCCAGTCGGCGCCTGCGATCTCAGGCGCGTCGTCGAGATCGTAATAGGCGTTGAACGGGAACGGCTTGGTGATCATGCTCTCGGGAAAGGTCGGCGCCAGCGCATCCGGATTGAACATCCAGGCCTGCACCGCGTCGTTGAACTTCGAGACCTGCTTCAGCATTTCCTCGGCCGACGACGAATCGACCACGTCGCAGCCGGTGAGCAGCGTCAGCGCGCCGAGGCTGGTGCCCGCCGTGATGAAGCGGCGGCGCGTCAGCTCCGGCATCGTCTTCACCGCATCGCGCACGAGCAGCTTCTTGTCGACACCGGGGATCAGGAGCTTGCGGAGACGACCCATGACTACCTCCCTCAGCGTCCGATGATCATGGCGCGCAGGCTCTTCGGCACCAGCAGCGCGAGCGCGACATGGATCACCAGGAAGGCGACGATCAGCGCCATGCAGGTGAAGTGGACATAGCGGGCGAAATCGTAGCCGCCGAACAGCGACACCAGCCAATGCAACTGCACCGGCTTCCACATCGACAGGCCGGATAGCACGATGACGACGCCGACGATGATGATGCCGGCATAGAGCAATTTCTGCACCGAATTGTATTTGCTGAGATCGTCATGCGACAGCTTGAAGGTCAGCGCCGCCTTGGTGTCGGCAATCACGCCGCCGGGGGTGATCGGCAGCAGCTTCTTGCGGAAGCGGCCGGTGGCAAAACCCAGCGCCAGATAGACCAGGCCGTTGACCATCAACAGCCACATCGCGGCGAAGTGCCAGAGCAGCGCACCCCCGAGCCAGCCGCCGAGCGTGATGCTCCGCGAGAAGGTGAAGCCAAACAGCGGCGAGGCGTTGTAGATCTGCCAGCCGGACATGATCATCAGGATCATCGCGAAGGCGTTGATCCAGTGCACCATGCGCACCCAGACCGGCTGGATCGCCTTCGCGGGCGCCGCGGTCTCTGCCTGGTGGTCGCTGACGGCAAGGCTCGTCATGGGATATCTCTGCTCGTGGTCGTTACCGGGTTATACGCCCGGAACCGGCGTTCCGTTACGGGGTCGCGCACCATCAGTTTGATATACGCCACTTGATATAGTCACAAAAATGCGAGCCGGGGCGAGGCGCCGGCTCGCTATGTCGCGGGTCCTTTGAGGGACTAAATCAGGCCGCCAGGTGTTACGTCGCCGGCATCAGCACGGTGTCGACCACATGGATGACGCCGTTCGACTGGTTGACGTTGGAGATCGTCACCATCGAGCTGCCGCCCTTGGCATCGACGATCCAGACCTTGCCGTCCTGCTTCTTCACGGTCAGTTCCTCGCCCTCGGCGGTCTTCAGCTTCTTGCCGTCGGTGAGATCGGAGGCCTCGAGCTTGCCCGGCACCACATGGTAGGTGAGGATCTTGGTCAGCGTCGCCTTGTTCTCGGGCTTGACCAGGCTGTCGACGGTTCCGGCCGGCAGCTTGCCGAACGCGGCATTGGTCGGCGCGAACACCGTGAACGGGCCCTTGCCTTCCAGCGTGCTGACCAGGCCCGCGGCCTTCACCGCGGCGACGAGCGTGGTGTGATCCTTCGAATTGACGGCGTTCTGCACGATGTTCTTCGACGGGAACATCGCGGCGCCACCGACCATCACGGTCTTTTCCTCGGCGCGGACCGGCGCCACGACAGTGGCCGTGATCGCGAGCGCGCTGAAGGCGGCGGCGGTGAGATAGGCAATACGCTTCGACATGGTTTCGTCTCCCGATGAGTAGGCCGACCGGCGAGGCTTCGCCGGCGTTGAAGGGGCAACAACGGCGCGTGCTGGTTGATGAATGCGTCGTCGTTGGCCGAGCTACGGCAGGTTTTCCGGACGGTTTCCGGAAATAATTCTTTGTGATTGTTGAAACCGGCCGGCGCGCGCTGCGTACACGCGACGCCGCGCGCAACCCGCCAGGCATTCCATTCAGCGGAATGGACGCGTGCGCTGCCGCGAGCAATTTGCTTGCCGCCACTAGCTGATTGGTTCAGCTTGAGGTTGCGGCACGGCTTCGCAGAAAGCGGCCGCGGGGAGGCATCATGAGCAGCATCACGGCTGACGGCCACGCCGCACCTGCGGTGAACGATGCAAGCATCGACATCGGTCCGCTCGAGCAGAAGCACCTGCAATACGCCAACTACCGCGCGGTAGCGGACACAACCGAGATCACGAAAACGCATTGGCACATCGCGACCGCCAACGCGCTCGGCTGGGGTTTTGACGGCATGGACGGCGTGATCTTCGCGCTGATCTCGCCGATGGTGATCAAGGAATTTTCGCTGAGCCTGCCGGAGTACCGCTCCGGCATGCAGATCGCGCTGTTCATCGGCATCGCGGGGCTTTACTTCTGGCCATGGCTCGCCGACCGCTACGGTCGCCGCACGCTGCTCGCCGTCAATATCGCGCTGTTCTCGCTCCTGATGCCGGTCGCGGCGATGTCGCCGACCTTCGCGGTGTTCGTGATCGCGCGCTCGCTATTGTTCTTCGCGCTGAACGGCGAATGGTCGCTCGGCTCGATGCTGGTGGCGGAGACGTGGCCGGCCCGGCTCCGCGGCCGAGTCATCAGCATCACCCGCTCGGCCTGGTGCCTCGGCGCCACGCTCGCCGGTGCGATCACCGGGCTCGTGGCCGCCAATTTTGGCTGGCGCATCGCCGTGATGGTGCCCGGCGTGATCGCGCTGCTTGCGATCTATATCCGCTCCACCTGCCCGGAATCGCCCTATTGGGTGCGCGCGCAGGACCGCAAACGACGCATCTCCGAGACGCTGGCGCGCGGCGGCACGGTCAGCGCCGAGGACAGCGCCTGGTTCGGCAAGGCCAAGTCGGTCGGCATCCGCCAGGTGTTCATGCCCGACGTGCTGCCCGCCACGCTTGTCGCGCTGTTCGTCGCCTGCGCCTCGACCTGCATCTACGGCACGGTCGGCGCCTGGATGCCGCTGTACCTGTCGACCGAGAAGCACTGGTCGACCGCCGAGTACAGCCTGTTCTACGTGTTCTACGGGCTCTGCGGCTTCCTTGGCTTGTGTCTGGTCGGCTGGCTGATCGACAAGATCGGCCGCCGCCGCACCTTCATCATCACCCTGATCGAGGGCGCGATCTTCATGACGCTCTGGGTCTATTCCGAGGACCGCGTGCTGCTGTGGGCGTTCGGGCTGGCCTGGTGTCTCGGCTTCCTCGGCTTCTGGGGGCCGAGCACGACGCTGACCGCGGAGATCTTCCCGACCCGGATCCGCGGCGCCGCCAACGGCGTGGTCTGGGCGATCGCCTATTTCGTCGGCTTCGTGCTGTTCCCGTTCGTCTCGATCGCGCTCCAGCAGCATACCGGCTCGTTCGCGCTGTCGTTCCTGTGCATCCCCGTACTGATGATCGCGATGGCGATCGGCGTGTTCCTGTTCGTGCCGGAGCATACCGGGAAGGAATTGAACGAGATCATCGAGTGAGTCGCGCGGGACTCCGTCGTTTGCAGCCCGGATGAAGCGCAGCGGAGCTCCAACCTCCCCTTGAAAAGGGGAGGTCGCTTTGCTCGCAGAGCAAAGCGGGTGGGGATCAGCGCTCTCCGCATACAGCATCGCCTGCGGCTGACCCCCATCCCGACCTTCCCCCTTTCAGGGGGAAGGAGAAGACGGACCTCGTCTAATCCCGGTTCGCCGGCGTCTGGATGAAACCGCGGTTGTGGGTCGGGCTGATCAGGATCTCGTTCATGCAGACCCGCGCCGGCATGCTGGCGACGAAGGCGATGGTGCGGCCGCAATCCTCCGGCTGCAGCATCTTGGCCTGCTCGGCTTCGCTCGGCACCACCGGCCGCTGCTTCAGGATCGGGGTGGCGACCTCGCCCGGCGACAAGCAGCAGGCGCGCAGGCCGTTGACGCATTCGTCCATGTTGAAGGAATGGGTCAGCGCCAGCACCGCGTGCTTGGTCGTGGTGTAGGCCGGGCCCGGCATCTTCGAGACGTGGCGGCCGGCCCAGGAGGCGACGTTGATGATGCAGCCGTCCTTCTGCTTGCGCATCGTCGGCAGCACCGCGCGCATGCAGTAGAGCACGCCGTTGAGGTTGATCTCGACGAGCTTGTCCCAGCCTTCCAGTTCCATGTCGGCCCAGCTGCGCTTCGGCACGTTGATGCCGGCGCTGTTGACCAAAAGGTCGATGCGGCCGTGCTTGGCGACGATCGCCTCGGCGGCCTTGTTGACATCGGCCTTGTTGCTGACATCGAGCGGGATCGCCTCGGCATTGCCGCCCTTTTTGCTGATGTTGGCCACCACGCGGTCGAGCTCTTCCCTGCGGCGGCCGGAGACCACCACCGTCCAGCCGTCCGCAGCCAGGAATTCCGCCCCGGATTCGCCGATTCCGGTGCCGCCGCCGGTGACCCAGGCCACGCGTTTCCCATTATTTGTCATGCAAACTGTCTCCGTTGCTTTCTGAAGGGCGTTTTTGCTAATCCAGCCGAAATCTTCCGGCCCTTCGCCCCTCGGGGAATCTTTGCATGAACACGACCACCAACGCCAATCTGTTTTCCCGCCTGTTCGACGGCCTCGACGACCCCGGCCGGCTCGCGATCGAGCAGCTCGACGGCAGCCGCATCTCCTATGGCGATCTGATCGCGCGCGCAGGCCAGATGGCGAACGTGCTGGTTGAGCGCGGCGTCAAGCCGGGTGACCGCGTCGCGGCGCAGACCGAGAAGTCGGTTTCAGCCCTGGTGCTGTATCTCGCCACCGTGCGCGCCGGCGGCGTCTACCTGCCGCTGAACACCGCCTATACGCTGAACGAGCTCGAATACTTCATCACCGATGCCGAGCCGGCGCTGGTGGTCTGCGATCCTTCCAAGCAGGACGGCATCAAGGCGATCGCAGCCAAGGTGGGCGCCAAGGTCGAGACGCTCGGTGCCAGCGGCAAGGGTTCGCTGACCGAGGCCGCCGACAAGGCGGCGACGGAATTCGCCACGGTGCCGCGCGGTAATAACGATCTCGCCGCGATCCTCTACACGTCGGGCACCACCGGCCGCTCCAAGGGCGCGATGCTGTCGCACGACAATCTGGCCTCGAACTCGTACTCGCTGGTCGACTACTGGCGCTTCACCGACAAGGACGTGCTGATCCACGCGCTGCCGATCTATCACACCCACGGCCTGTTCGTGGCCAGCAACGTGACGCTATTCGCGCGCGCCTCGATGGTCTTCCTGCCGAAGTTCGATCCGGACGTGATCATCAAGCTGATGGCGCGCGCCACCGTGATGATGGGCGTGCCGACCTTCTATACCCGCCTGCTGCAGAATCCCGGCCTGAACAAGGACGCCACCAGGCACATGCGGCTGTTCATCTCGGGCTCGGCGCCGCTGCTCGCCGACACCCATCGCGAATGGTCTGATCGTACCGGACATGCCGTGCTCGAGCGCTACGGCATGACCGAGACCAACATGAACACGAGCAACCCCTATGACGGCGATCGCGTGCCCGGCGCGGTCGGCTTCGCGCTGCCTGGCGTCTCGGTGCGGGTCACCGATCCCGAGAGCGGCAAGGAGCTTGCGCGCGAGACCATCGGCATGATCGAGGTGAAGGGCCCGAACGTGTTCCAGGGCTACTGGCGGATGCCGGAGAAGACCAAGGCCGAATTCCGTGGCGACGGCTTCTTCATCACCGGCGACCTCGGCAAGATCGACGACAAGGGCTATGTCCACATCCTCGGGCGCGGCAAGGATCTCGTGATCTCGGGCGGTTTCAACGTGTACCCGAAGGAGATCGAGAGCGAGATCGACGCCATGCCCGGCGTGATCGAGTCAGCCGTGATCGGCGTGCCGCATGCCGATTTCGGCGAAGGCGTCACTGCCGTCCTGGTCTGCAACAAGGACGCCGATATCAGCGAGGCCGCGGTGCTGAAGGCGCTCGACGGGCGGCTGGCGAAGTTCAAGATGCCGAAGCGCGTCTTCGTCGTCGACGAATTGCCGCGCAACGCAATGGGCAAGGTGCAGAAGAATATTTTGCGCGATAAGTATAAGGATATCTACGCGAAGGGATGAAGCCGCAAGAACGTCGTGAGGGGTAGATGGAGCGGGAGCAGGCTATCCAGATTAACGATCAACTCGTCATCGCGCACGAGGCGATGAAGAAGGCTCGAATCGCGATTGCGGAGCTCGGAAAGCAGGAGCGGCTTGAATTGGATGGCCCGCTTTATGACCTCCTGCTCGAGCTGGAATGGCAGGTGATGCTACCGCTCTACGAACAGTTTCGCGACCTGATGAAGCTGGAGTTGCACGAAGAACTCCCTGCTCCGAGCTCCGAACTGAAGTGGAGTGACGTGCGTCTCCCCCGTGGCGCTACGGAAGCTGCGCTCGACGACGTCATCATGTCGGCCCTGACATCGCGATGGCAAAAGGTCGCGAGGATTATAGGGATCGCGATGGCAGACTGCGAGAAACTGAAATTGCCAATAGCTCCTGAAATGATCGGAGCACGCTTGCGATTCCTGTCCCACGCCGATCGGATCGAGGGTGTCGGAGACCTCCGACGGTGGGGTCACAGCGAAGTACGGCTGAAGGACGAGCCGATCAGTGCCCTCCGGCGAGGCTGATCACGAACCGCCCGCCGACAATGAAGAGATAGGCCCCGAACGCCACCTCCAGCGCCCGCTTCGACAGTGCGTGCGCGACCTTCACCCCGAGCGGCGCGGTGACGAGCGTGGTCGGCATCACCAAGAGCGCGCCGATCAGCGAGACGTAACCGAGCGCGAACGGCAATTGCAGCGCGGTGACGTCGGGGAAGCGCGCGGCGGCGGGCCAGCCGGCATAGACGTAACCCAGCGCGCCGGGGATCGAGATCAGCACCGCGAGCGCCGACGAGGTCGCGACCGCCTGGTGGATCGGCCGGCCGTAGAAGGTCATTAAGAGGTTGGCAAACAGGCCGCCGCCGATGCCCATCAGTGTCGAGAGCAGGCCGACGAAGAAGCCATAGACGCGCATCAAAAAGCCCTTCGGCACGTCGTCGCCGAACTTCCAGGTCTCGCGCGCCAGCAGCAATCGTGCGGCTGCCGACCACGCCACCAGCACGAACACGATCTTGAACAGCCGCTCCGGCGCGAAGCGCGCGGTGACGCTGCCGGCGGCGACGCCGATCACGATCGGCAGCCACCAGCGCTTCAGGATCTCCATATCGACCGCGCCGCGGCGATAATGGGCGCGGAACGAGCTCAGCGAGGTCGGGATGATGATCGCGAGCGAGGTGCCGATGCACAGCGGCATCCGCACTTCGAGCGGCACGCCGGCGAGGCGAAAGCATTCGTAGAACACCGGCACCAGGATCGCGCCGCCGCCGATGCCGAACAGACCGGCGAGAAAGCCGGACAGTGCCCCGACCGCGATCAGCAGCAGCGCAAGCTCGAGCAGTTCCTTGGGATCGAGGCCGGCCATCATGTCCTTCGCATCGTCAGGAGGCGCCCGCCTCGGTGCGGTCGGCCAACCACAGCGCGACCAACGCTGCCACGGGAGCAGCGACCGCAATCAAGGCAAAGCGGAGTGGGATCGAGGACGTCGCGCCCTGCATCGGCAACGTCAGCACGTCGATTAACAGTCCGACGCAGGAGAAAACAAGCAGGAGGATCGGATCGTCGGCACCGCCGCGGCCGGCACGTCTGCGCCGCTCGAGCGAATTCGGATGGATGGACGTCGAGGCCATGTCGAACTCCTCAAATCGTGGAGCCGTCAGGCTAGACCCTTCTGAAAGACGGGGGTATTGCTGCAAATGAGCAGGCTCTCTTGCGAAATGCGGAAGGATCGTGCTTGGACCAGCTTGCGGCGATGGCGGCCTTTGTCCGCGCGGTCGAGACCGGCAGCCTGTCGGCGGCGGCGCGCGCGCTGCCGAGCTCGCTGACCTCGGTGAGCCGGCAGATCAGCGCGCTGGAGGAGCATTTCGGCACCCGCCTGCTGCTGCGCACCACCCGCCAGCTCGCGCTGACCGACGACGGGCGCATTCTCTACGAGCGCGCGAAATCGATCCTCGGCGAGGTCAGGGAGATCGAGGCGGCGCTGGCGCGCGACCCGCATCAGCCATCGGGGCGGATCCGCGTCAGCTCGCCGAGTCTGATCGGGCGGCTCGTGATCGCGCCCTTGCTGGTCGAGTTTCTGCGCCGCTATCCGGCGCTGTCCGTCGACTTGCTGTTGATCGACCGCGCGGTGGACATGGTCGAGGAGGATATCCATCTGGCGATACGCATCGGCCGCTTGCGCGACTCGCAGCTCGTGGCGCGCAAGCTCACCGATCTGCAGATGATCGTATGCGCAGCGCCCGACTATCTGGCCCGGCGCGGCGCGCCGCAGACACCGGATGATCTTGCCGGGCATGACTGCCTAGTGTTTTCCGATTCGCCCGGCAGCGCGGAGTGGCGCTTTGCCGACGGCAGCAAGACGGGTCGCAAAATCCGCATATCCGGTCGGCTCTGGATGAATAGCCTCGACGCGCTGGTCAGTGCAGCGCGGGAGGGCGCCGGCATCGTCCGCGTGCCGTCCTGGCAAGTGCAGTCCGAGCTCGCCGACGGTCGCCTGGCGCGCCTGCTGATCGACCACGAGCCGGCACCGACGCCGCTGCATCTGATGCTTCAGCCGTCACGTCTCGCATCGCCTAAGATCAGGGCATTTGTCGATTATCTGGTGGAACAGTGGGGCAAAATCGATGCCTTGCGGACCCCGTTTGCGGGCGGTTGAGCGCGCCCATTGATCCGCGAGTACCTAGATTCACTACTTGGTGCGCTCGACCTTGCATCTGGTATACCACACTGCGGATCAACCAGAATTCGGCAAGTCTAACAATGAACTTCGGTTCGACCGAAGGCTATTTGGCCGTTGCGCGGGGTGATCCTAGTCCGTAAATAGAAATCCTCTACCGCGTTCCCCGATGGGCCGGCCGCGGTCCCTCACAACATAAAGCCCGCCGATGACCGCCAGGATCGAACGACCGCTTTCACCCCATTTGCAGACCTATCGGTGGACGCTGACGATGGCGCTGTCCATCGTCCACCGCGCCACGGGTTTGGCCCTCTATTTCGGCACGCTGCTGCTGGCCTGGTGGCTGATCGCCGCCGCCTCCGGCCCCTCGGCTTACGCCAACGTCCAGGCCTTCACCGGCAGCGCGATCGGCAAGCTGATCGTGTTCGGCTACACATGGGCGCTGATGCACCATCTGTGCAGCGGCATCCGGCATTTCGTCTGGGATCTCGGCTACGGCTTCAAGGCCAATGAGCGCGAAGCGCTGACCTGGGGCGCGCTGGTCGCCGGCATCGCGCTGACCGTGCTGATCTGGATCATCGCTTACGCCGTGGGAGGTGGACGATGAGCGGCCCCTCTTCGATGCGCACGCCGCTGGAGCGCGTCCGCGGCCTCGGCTCCGCGCACACCGGTACGGGCGATTTCTGGCGCCAGCGCCTCACCGCGGTTGCGATGACGCTGCTGATCGTTCCCGTGATCGTCGTGGTGATCACGCTGATCGGCCGCAACCATGCCGGCGCGGCGCAGATCCTCGGCTCGATCCCGATCGCCATCATCCTGCTGCTCTTCATCATCGCCAGCACCTGGCACATGAAGATCGGCATGCAGGTCGTGATCGAAGACTACATCCACAACGAGAAGCTGAAGATCGCCAGCGTGATGGCGAACAACTTCTTCTGCGTCGCGGTCGCATTGGCCTCGATCTACGCAATCCTCAAATTGTCGTCGGGAGTTTGATCCATGGCCGGTGAAGGAAACGGCAAGGCCACCAACGGTGGCCCGGCCACGAACGGCAAGGCCTACCCGATCCAGGACCATACCTACGACGTCGTCGTGGTCGGCGCCGGCGGCGCCGGCCTGCGCGCCGTGGTCGGCTGCTCGGAAGCCGGGCTGCGCACCGCATGCATCACCAAGGTGTTCCCGACCCGCTCGCATACGGTGGCGGCGCAGGGCGGCATTTCGGCCTCGCTCGGCAACATGCATCAGGACGACTGGCGCTGGCACATGTACGACACCGTGAAGGGGTCGGACTGGCTCGGCGACCAGGACGCGATCGAATACATGGTGCGCAACGCGCCCGACGCGGTCTACGAGCTCGAGCATTGGGGCGTTCCGTTCTCGCGCACCGAGGACGGCAAGATCTATCAGCGCCCGTTCGGCGGCATGACCATCGACTTCGGCAAGAGCCAGGCGCAGCGCACCTGCGCCGCCGCCGACCGCACCGGTCACGCCATGCTGCACACGATGTATGGCCAGTCCCTGCGCCACTCGGCCGAGTTCTTCATCGAGTTCTTCGCCATCGACCTGATTATGGACGATCAGGGCGTCTGCCGCGGCGTGATCGCACTCAAGCTCGACGACGGCACGCTGCACCGCTTCCGCGCCCAGACCACGATCCTGGCGACCGGCGGCTATGGCCGCGCCTATGCCTCCTGCACCTCGGCGCACACCTGCACCGGCGACGGCGGCGGCATGGTGCTGCGCGCCGGCCTGCCGCTGCAGGACATGGAATTCGTTCAGTTCCACCCGACCGGCATCTACGGCTCGGGCTGTCTCGTCACCGAAGGCGCCCGCGGCGAAGGCGGCTATCTCGTCAACTCCGAGGGCGAGCGCTTCATGGAGCGCTATGCGCCGTCGGCCAAGGACCTCGCCTCGCGCGACGTCGTCTCGCGCGCGATGACGATCGAGATCCGCGAAGGTCGCGGCGTCGGCAAGAAGAAGGACCACATCTTCCTGCACCTCGATCACCTCGATCCGAAGGTGCTGCATGAGCGGCTGCCGGGCATCTCCGAATCGGCGAAGATCTTCGCCAATGTCGACGTCACCCGCGAGCCGATCCCGATCGTGCCGACCGTGCACTACAACATGGGCGGCATCGCCACGAACTATCACGCCGAGGTGCTGACCAAGCGCAATGGCGACGACAATTCGGTGGTGCCGGGCCTGATGGCGATCGGCGAAGCGGCCTGCGTCTCGGTGCATGGCGCCAACCGCCTCGGCTCCAACTCGCTGATCGATCTCGTGGTGTTCGGCCGCGCCGCGGCGCTGCGCCTTGCCGACAAGCTGACCGCGAACGCCAAGCAGCCGGAGCTGCCGAAGGATTCGTCCGACCTCGCGCTCGGCCGGCTCGACCACTTCCGCCACGCGTCCGGCGGCACGCCGACCGCGAAGCTGCGCGACAGCATGCAGCATGTGATGCAGAACAATTGCGCGGTGTTCCGCACCGGCGACGTGCTGCAGGAAGGCCAGAACCTGATCCACAAGGTCTATGGCGGCGTCGGCGACATCTCGGTGTCGGACCGCTCGCTGGTGTGGAATTCCGACCTGATCGAGACGCTGGAATTCGACAATCTGATCGTGCAGGCGGTCGTGACGATGGATTCGGCGGCCAACCGCACCGAAAGCCGCGGCGCGCATGCGCGCGAGGATTTCCCGGACCGCGACGACAAGAACTGGATGAAGCACACGCTGACCTGGATCGATCCGGCCGGCAAGACCGCGATCGAGTACCGTCCGGTGCACAGCTACACGATGACCAATGACGTGCAGTACATCCCGCCGAAGGCGCGGGTCTACTGAGAACGAAGGCGAGCAAGCATGGTTGAATTCGCACTTCCGAAGAATTCGAAGATTTCCGGCGGCAAGACCTGGCCGAAGCCGGCCGGTGCCGCCGAGACGCGCGAATTCCGGGTGTATCGCTGGAACCCGGACGACGGCAAGAATCCGAGCGTCGACACCTATTATGTCGACACCCATGATTGCGGTCCGATGGTGCTGGACGGCCTGATCTGGATCAAGAACCACATCGACCCGACGCTGACCTTCCGCCGCTCCTGCCGCGAAGGCGTCTGCGGCTCCTGCGCGATGAACATCGACGGCCAGAACACGCTGGCCTGCACCAAGTCGATGCACGACGTCGGCGCGGGCGGCGCGGTGAAGGTCAATCCGCTGCCGCACCAGCCGGTGGTGAAGGACCTGGTCCCCGACCTGACCAATTTCTACGCCCAGTATGCCTCGATCGAGCCGTGGCTGAAGACCACGACGCCGACACCGCAGAAGGAGTGGAGGCAGAGCCACGAGGACCGCGAGAAGCTCGACGGCCTCTACGAGTGCATCCTCTGCGCCTGCTGCTCGACCTCCTGCCCGAGCTACTGGTGGAACAGCGAGCGCTTCCTCGGCCCCGCCGCGCTGCTGCAGGCAAACCGCTGGGTCACCGACTCCCGCGACGAAGCGACCGGCGAGCGGCTCGACAATCTCGAGGATCCGTTCCGCCTCTATCGCTGCCACACCATCATGAACTGCGCCAAGGCGTGCCCGAAGGGCCTCAATCCCTCCGAAGCGATCGCCGAGCTCAAGTTCAAGCTGGTCGAACGCCAGATCTGATCCGACACGGCCGCGGCTGGCGCGTCGTCAGCGGCCAGCCGCAGCAGGCCGGATCAGGATATCGGCGCCGACCGCATCGACGCCGGATCGATCGAGGTCGAGCACGACATCGACGATGCTGTGATCGTCCGGGTCCATCGTGACGGTGAAGCCGAGATCGCGGCACATCCCAATCATCGTGGTGTTCTCGGTCAGCACCTGGCCGGACAGGCGCTTCAAGCCCTCCGACCGCGCATAGTGGATCAGGAGCTGCATCAGCGCCCAGCCGAGTCCTTTGCCCTTGAGATCGGACTGCAGCAGGATCGCGTATTCGGCATTCTCATACAGCGAATCCGAGTGCAGCCGGACCGCACCCATCATCTCGCCGGTATTCGGATCGAGCGCCACAAAGGCCATCGCGCGCGCATAGTCGAGCTGGGTCAGGCGCGCGATGAAGGCGTGCGAGAATTCCTTCATCGCATGGAAGAAGCGCAGCCTGAGGTCTTCGGCGGTGACGCGCTTGAAGAACTCGCTGACCATCGGCTCATCCTCCGGCCGCATCGGACGCACCGTGACACGCGAGCCGTCGCGCAGCGCGAGCTCGCCCTCCCATTGCGACGGATAGGGCCGCACCGCGAGCCGGGTGTGGCCGGCGAACAGCCGAGTGGGTTTTCGGATCGCGACCCGCGCATCGAGCGCGAGCACGCCGTTCTCGTCCGCCAGCATCGGGTTGATGTCGAGCTCGGCGACCTCGGGAATGTCCGCCGCCATCTGCGCCAGCTTGACGAGGGTGAGCGGCACCACATCGGCCGGGACCGCCGGCACATCGCCATAGCCGCCGAGCAGCCGCGAGACGCGGGTGCGCCCGATCAGTTCGCGGGCGAGATTCATGTCGAGCGGCGGCAGCGCCAGCGCCTTGTCGTTGATCACCTCGACCGCGGGGCCGCCGCGCCCGAACACGATCACCGGACCGAAGGTCGGATCTTCGGCGATGCCGAGGATCAGTTCGCGCGCCGCGCGCCGCACGATCATCGGCTGGATCGTCACGCCTTGCAGGATGGCATCGGGCCGGGTACTTCGTGCCCGCGCCATGACCGTCCGTGCAGCTTCAACGACGCTGTCTTTCGTGCGCAGGTCGAGGATCACGCCGCCGACGTCGGAGGCGTGCCGGATGTCGCGCGAGAAGACCCTGACCACGATCGCATGTCCCTCGGCGAGGAACGGCGCCGCCTTCGCGGCGGCGTCCTCGGCGGTCTCGGCGACGCGCGTCGTCACGATCGGAATATGATAGGCCGCGAACAGGGCGACGATCTCGGCCGGATCGAGCCAGGCGCGCCCTTCCGACAGCGCCTTCACGACGACGTGCCGCGCCGCCGCCGTCTCCGGCGTGAACACCGATGCGACGCCAGGCGGGGTTGCGGCGAGCGCGGTCGAGGCCTCGCGATAGCGCACCAAATACATAAAGGCGCGCACCGCATCGTCCTCGGTCGGGAAATGCGGAATCCGCGCCGCCTCGAAGATCGCGCCGGTGCGTTCGTCGGCGCCGACCCAGGCCGCGAGCACCAATGCCGCTACCGCACTCCGCTTCGTCCTGCGGTCGCGCACGCATTGCGCCACCGCCTCGGCAATCCCCTGGGCCGGCGCCACCGCGGTTTCCACATTCGCGACCAGTACCGCGTCGCTATTGGCATCATCAAGCAACGCGTTGAGCGCCACCACGTAGCGGTCGGCATCGGCATCGCCCGCGATGTCGACCGGATTGGCATAGGACCAGCCCGGCGGCAGCACCTTGTCGAGCCGTTCGATGGTCTCCGCCGTCAATGTCGCGGGAACGCCGCCGAGCTCAGCCAGCCGGTCGGTCGCGAGGATGCCGAGCCCGCCGCCATTGGTCAGGATCGCCAGCCGGTTGCCGCGCGGGATGAAGCCGCGGCCGAGCAGCTCGGCGCAATCGAACAGCTGGCGCAGGTCGTAGACGCGCAGCATGCCGGCGCGGCGGAATGCGGCGTCGTAGACCGCATCGGAGCCGGCCAGCGCGCCGGTGTGGGTCGCGGCGGCCTTCGCGCCCTGCGCCATCCGTCCCGACTTGACGATGACGACCGGCTTCAACCGCGCCGCAGCGCGCGCCGCCGACATGAACTTGCGCGCGTCCTTGACGGCTTCGAGGTAGATCAGGATCGCGCTGGTGTGGTCGTCGAGCGCGAAATAATCCAGGAGGTCGGCGACGTCGACGTCGAGCTGGTCGCCGATCGACGCGATGCCGGAGAAGCCGAGCCGCCGCTCCGCCGCCCACTCGATCATCGCCGACGCGACCGCGCCGGACTGCGAGATCAGGGCGACATGGCCATCCGACGGCTGATGCGAGGCGAAGCTCGCATTGAGCTTCACACGCGGCACCATGACGCCGAGGCAATTCGGCCCGATCAGGCGCATACCATGCCGTCGCGCCGTCTGCCCCGCGGTCTCCGCGAGCGAGCCCGCGCCATGGCCAAGACCGGCCGACAGGATCGCCGCACCGGCAACGCCGGCCGAAGCCGCCTCCGCGACGATCTCCGGAACCGCCGCCGCCGGTGCGCTGATAACGACGAGATCCGGAACGAACGACAGTGATTTCAGGTCGGGAACGGTCGGCGCACCATCGACGTCGGCATAGTTCCGATTGACGACGCCGACGCGGCCGGTGAAGCCGCTCGCTTTGATGTTCCTGAGCACCGCCGCGCCGAGCGACGACTGACGCGGGCTGCCGCCGACGATTGCGATGCTTCGAGGCGAAAATAGCCGCTCCAGGCCGTACGTCGACATTGCATGGTCTCGCAGGGAACACGCGGAGGCGCCCGCTTCATGCGCCCTCGACCAACTCTACTGCTTCGCTTGGCTGCCTGCACCTATCGCAGTTTCGAGTCGAAATGATGAAACTGCGTTGCCGATCAATGCAGGCCTAGCGCCAGCGCCAGGTTGAAGGTCAGGAAGCTTGCGACATAAGCCAGCGCGAGCATGTAGATGAATGTCACCACCATCCACTTCGCGCCGCCGGTCTCGCGGCGGATCACCGCGAGCGTCGAGGCGCATTGCGGGGCGAAAATGTACCAGACCAGCAGCGACAGCGCGGTCGCCAGCGTCCATTTTTGCGCCAGCACCTGGCCGATCTGGTCCGCCGCCTCCTTGCCGCCCTCGATCGAATAGACGGTGCCGAGCGCCGCCACCGCGACCTCGCGCGCCGCCATGCCCGGAATCAGCGCCACCGCGATCTGCCAGTTGAACCCGATCGGCCGCAGCAGCGGCTCGAGCGCATGGCCGATCATCGCCGCAAAGCTGTAATTGATCGCCGGCCCCTCGGCGCCGGCCGGCGCCTGCGGGAACGAGGCCAGGAACCAGATCAGCACCATCATCGAGAGGATCGTGGTGCCGGCCCGGTACAGGAACATCTTGGCGCGGGTGAACACGCCGATCGCGATGCTGCGCAGCCGCGGCATCTTGTAATCGGGCAATTCCAGCATGAACGGCGCCGGCGCGTGATCGCGCCACAGGAAGAATTTCGCGATCGCCGAGACCGTCAGCGCGCTGGTGATGCCGGCGGCATAGAGGCCGAACATCACGAGCCCCTGCAGATTGACGAAACCCCATAGCGTGGTCGCCGGAACGAAGGCCGAGATGATCAGCGTATAGACCGGAATGCGCGCCGAGCAGGTCATCAACGGCGCGATCAGGATCGTGGTCAGGCGGTCGCGGCGGTTGTCGATGACGCGCGTCGCCATGATGCCGGGAATCGCGCAGGCAAAGCTCGACAACAGCGGAATGAAGGCGCGGCCATGCAGCCCGGCGCCGCCCATGATGCGGTCCATCAGGAACGCGGCGCGCGCCATGTAGCCGAAATCTTCCAACAGCAGGATGAACAGGAAGATGATGATGATCTGCGGCAGGAACACGATCACGCTGCCGACGCCGGAGATCACGCCGTTCTGCAGGAAGCTCTGCAACAGGCTCCAGCTTTCGGGCAACACGCCGTGGATCAGCTGCCCGAGCGCGGCGAAGCTGTCCGAGAGAAATTCCATCGCCGGCTGCGCCCAGGTGAACACCGCCTGGAACATCACGAACAGGATCACGGCCAGGATCACGAGACCCCAGACCGGATGCAGCACGACCGAATCGATCCGGTTGGTCAGCGTGTCGGGCTTGGTCGGCAGCGTCACCGCCGCGGCGATGATGCGGTCCGCCTCGCGCTGCGCCGCCTTGAGGTCGGCAATCGTCGGCGTCGTCCACTCGCTGGCCGCCGCCTCATGCGACCTCGCCAAGAATTCGTCGGTCCGCTTCAGGAGCTCGTCGATGCCGCCCTTGCGGACCGCGACCGAGGTCACGATCGGTAGCCCCAACTCCTGCGACATCCGATCGATGTCGATCGTGACACCGCGGCGCCTGGCGATATCGATCATGTTGAGCACCAGCATCATCGGCCGGCCGACGCGCTTCAGCTCGAGCACCAGCCGCAAGGTCAGCCGCAGATTGGTGGCGTCCGCGACGCAGAGCACGAGATCGGGCACCGCCTCGCCGTCGAAGCGGCCCAGCACGATGTCGCGGGTGATCTCCTCGTCCGGGCTGCGGCCGCGCAACGAATAGGTGCCGGGCAGGTCGAGCACGGTCACGCTGCGGCCCTCGGGGGTGACGAAGCCGCCGGACTTGCGCTCGACCGTGACGCCCGGGTAGTTGGCGACCTTCTGTCGGCTGCCGGTCAGGCTGTTGAACAGCGACGTCTTGCCGGTGTTCGGCGCGCCGACCAGCGCCAGGCGCAGGGATGCAGTGGTCATTCGACGATCACAGCCATGGCTTCGCTCCGGCGCAGCGCGATCGTGATGTTGTCGACGCGCACCGCGATCGGGTCCTTCCGGATCGTGCCTTCATGCAGGATTTCCACGCGCGCGCCCTCGACAAATCCCATCTCGACCAGGCGCTGCTCCAGCTCCTGCGGAGACAGCGATGAACCCGTCACGAGCGCATCGAGCCTGATGATCTTTCCGACAAAACCGCGATCCGCATGTCCGAGCCGGACGTCCTGCAAATTATCCCGGGAGCTGTTTGGATCGCCTGTCATGCGGCCTGTTTTTCAGCAGGTAGTCACAGGGTCAAGCGTTTGCCCGTGAGAGGTTTTAGAACTCCTAAAAACAGCACCCGGAAGCGCCATCCAGGCCGATTTTCCGCTTGACTGCCGGCGAGGCGCTAACGAGGTCGTGATGCCACGGTGCCGCAGCCGCCCCGCGCGGCCCCGGACGTGAGCCGGCTTCGAATTGATCGATCCGGGTTGGTCTCCGGTAACCTTGACCGATCGCGGAATGGCGAACGAGCGTCCGCGCCGCGCCCGGCGGCGCCGTTTCGCTTCCTCCCGCGCAACGGTTTGCGTTATGGTTCGTGCGGAGCCGGAGCGCCCGTGCAGACCGCACAACGCAATTCGCTGAGACTGCTGCAATGGATGATGGCCGCCGCGCTGGCCCTTCCGCTGGCGCTGTTCGTTTTTGCCTCCGCAATGTCCTGGATCTCGACCAGCGAGGCCGCCGACCAGGAGATCCAGCGCACGCTCGATGTCGCCCATGAGCACGCGCTGAAGGTGTTCGAGACCATCGATCGCGGCCTGGCCGAGGTCACCGAGGTCGTCCGCGGCATGGGCGATGCCGATATCGGCGCGCGCGAGAAGAGCCTGCACGAGCGGCTGCGGCAGGTCGCCATGGCGCTTCCCCAGGTGAAATCGGTCTGGGTGTTCGATGCCAACGGCCGCGCCCTCGTCAACAGCCTGGTGCAGCCGGCCCCCGACGTCGACTTCTCGGACCGGGACTACTTCCGGATCCATGCCCAGGGCGACATCGGCACCTATATCGGCGAGGTGCTGACGCCGCGGCCGCCCTATCTGGGCTCGCGGTTCTTCAGCGTCGGCCGGCGCCGCAACGGTGACGACGGCAGCTTTGCCGGCGTGATCCAGGCCTCCGTGCTTCCGGAATATTTCGAGAATTTCTACGCCAGGATCGGCCGCGAGCCCGGCAGCTTCCTGGCGCTGATCCGGACCGATGGCGCCGTGCTGGCGCACTTCCCTGCCGTCAACCACGACGTCCGGTTCGAGCCGAGCGGACCGCTCGGGCGGCAGATCGTCGCCAATCCCGAGGCCGGGACGATGACGATCCGTTCCCCGGCCGACGGCATCGAGCGGCGCATGCGCTATCAGCGGCTGGCGGGATACCCGGTCTATGTCAGTGCCGGCCTCGAAACCTCGGCGATCCAGTCGCGCTGGATGTCGACCATGGCCCAGCACCTGATCTTCGGGATCCCGGCCACCGGCCTGCTGTTCGGCCTGCTCGCGCTCGCCTTCCGGCGAACCCAGCGCCTGCAGGAGGAGGCCAACCGGCGCATCGAGGCCGAGGAGGCGTTGCGGCACGGCCAGCGGCTCGAGGCGCTCGGGCAGCTCACCGGCGGCGTCGCGCACGACTTCAACAACCTGCTCACCGTGATCCGCGCGTCGGTCGACATGTTGCGGCGGCCGGACCTGCCGGAGCCGCGGCGGCAGCGCTACATCGATGCGATCTCCAACACCGTGAACCGTGCCGCCAAGCTGACCAACCAGCTGCTTGCATTCGCGCGGCGGCAAACCCTCAAGCCCGAGGTGTTCGACGCCTGCCAGAATGTCCGCACCCTGAGTGAGATGATCGCAACCCTGATCGGCGCCCGCATCGAGATCACGGCGCAGGTGCCGGACGAGACCTGCCTCGTCAACGCCGATGCCGGCCAGTTCGAGACCGCCATCATCAACATGGCGGTGAACGCGCGCGACGCCATGGACGGCGTCGGCCGCCTCACGATCGCGGTCCGCGCCGTGGACAGACTGCCGTCCGCGACCGGCACGCCGCCGAACTCGCCCGGCCATGTCGCGGTGTCGGTGACCGACACCGGCGTCGGAATTCCACAGGAGCTGTTCGGCCGCATCTTCGAGCCGTTTTACACCACCAAGGAGGTCGGTCACGGCACCGGCCTCGGCCTGTCCCAGGTGTTCGGCTTCGCCAAGCAGTCCGGCGGCGAGGTGACCGTCACCAGCGAAGTCGGCAAGGGTGCGACATTCACGCTGTATCTGCCGCGCGTCGTCGGCGGGCATGGCGCGCGAGCGCAGCGCACCGAGGACGCGCCCTCGGTCGATCGGACCGGCGCATCGGTCCTGATCGTCGAGGACAATGCCGAGGTCGGAAAGTTTGCCGCCGACACGTTGACCCAGCTCGGCTGCACCTGCGTGCTGGTGGACAACGCCACCCACGCGCTGGAGGAGCTGGCCGTCGATGCTGACCGGTTCGACCTGGTGTTCACCGATGTCGTGATGCCCGGCATGAGCGGCATCGAGCTTGCGGAAGAGATCCGCCGGCAGCGGCTCGATCTGCCGATCGTGCTCGCCTCCGGCTACAGCCAGGTGCTGTCGCAACAGGGCAGCGGCGGCTTCGAGCTGCTGCAGAAGCCGTATTCGGCCGAGCAGCTCGCGCGCGTGCTGCACAAAGCGACGCGGTCGCGCCGGCTGAGGCGCGATCAGGCGCCGGCGGAGTGAGGTGATTGCGTGGCACATCTCGAGCACGCTGTCGTCCTGGCGAAAGCCAGGACGACAGTGAGGATGAGTCGCAATTCCAGATGTCACACCGCGCGGTGTCATCACCCGCGCATGCGGGTGATCCAGTATTCCAGAGGCGCCAGCGCTTGAGCCGAGAGGCCGCGGCGTACTGGATCGCCCGGTCGAGCCGGGCGATGACAGATGAGGATGAGGACATAGCTCAGCTTTCTCGCGACATAATTTGTCCGAGCTTTGCATCTCGTTTCGCCCTCTCTTGAACAGAGGGCGCAGCTGACCACCGGTCCCAGTGCGGAACCGGGTAATTTGCCTGGCGTTATCGTGCCATGGGCAAAGCTGAGGCAAAATCCCAATCGTCGGCCAAAACCGCATCGCGTCGGAAAGCGAGCGCAAAGCCGGCTGATCAAGAGCGCAAGGATCCCGCGGCAAGCGAAGCGGATGAGAAGTCGGAATTTGTCGAGGTGACTGCCGAAGGCGGCGACCATGTCGAACCGCCGCCGCCTGAAATCGTCGAACCCGATCCCGAGCTGTCGGCCGAAGAGGCCGAAGAGGCGCGCAAGGACTATTTGCTGACGCGGTTCTGGATCAGCGCGCGCGGCTATTGGGGCCGGAGCGGCGACCGGCTGGCATGGCTGTTCACGATCGGCCTGCTGCTGTTGATCGTCGCCAATGTCGCCGTTCAATACGGCATCAATGTCTGGAATCGCGCGATCTTCGATGCGATCGAGAAGCGCGATTCGGCCAGTGTCTTCCACCTGACCGCCATCTTCTTTCCGCTCGCGATCGGCAGCGTGCTGCTGGGGGTCGCGCAGGTGTTCGGCCGCATGGGCATCCAGCGGCGCTGGCGCGCCTGGCTGACCAACGCCGTCGTGTCGCGCTGGCTGACCAACGGCCGCTACTATCAGCTCAACCTGGTCGACGGTGACCACAAGAATCCGGAGTACCGGATCGCGGAGGATCTGCGGATCGCGACTGATTCTCCGGTGGACTTCATCGCCGGCGTGACGTCGGCGCTGCTCTCGGCCGTCACCTTCATCGTCGTGCTCTGGACCATCGGCGGCGCGCTGACGGTGACGCTCGGCGGCTCGTCGATCAGCATCCCGGGCTTCCTGGTCATTGCCGCGATCATCTATGCGGCGATCGCGTCGGGCTCGATCACAGCGATCGGCCGCAGCTTCGTGCAGATCTCCGAGGACAAGAACCAGGCGGAAGCGGAATTCCGCTACATCCTGACCCGCGTGCGCGAGAATGGCGAAAGCATCGCGCTGCTCGGCGGCGAAACCGAGGAGCGCGACGGCATCGACAAGACGTTCTCGAACGTGTTGCGGCAATGGGCGCGGCTCGCCGGGCAGCACATGCGCACGACGCTGGTGTCGCAGGGATCGAATCTCATTGCGCCGGTGGTACCCTTGCTGCTGTGCGCGCCAAAATTCCTCGACGGCAGCATGTCGCTCGGCCAGGTGATGCAGGCGGCCTCGGCCTTCACCATCGTGCAGACCGCGTTCGGCTGGCTGGTCGACAACTATCCGCGGCTCGCCGACTGGAACGCCTGCGCACGGCGCATCGCCTCGCTGATGATGTCGCTTGACGGGCTTGAACGCGCCGAGACCGGCGACGGCTTCGGCCGCATCGAGCGCGGCGAGACCGCGGGCGAGGCCATGCTGAGCCTCAACGATCTCTCCGTCACGCTGGACGACGGCACCGCCGTGGTCGGCGAGACCGAAGTGGTGATCGAACCGGGCGAGCGGCTATTGGTCGCCGGCGAATCCGGCACCGGCAAGAGCACGCTGGTGCGCGCCATCGCCGGGCTGTGGCCGTGGGGCGGCGGCAGTGTCGGCCTGCACGCGGACCGCCGCCTCTTCATGCTGCCGCAAAAGCCCTACGTGCCCTCGGGCACGCTGCGGCGCGCGGTGGCCTATCCCGGCGCGGCGGAAGACTGGAACGTCGATGAGATCAGTCGTGCCCTCCACAAGGTCGGCCTCGACCATCTCAAGGACAAGATCGAGGAGGACGCGCCGTGGGACCAGACCCTGTCCGGCGGCGAGAAACAGCGGCTCGCCTTTGCCCGCCTGCTGCTGCACGCGCCCGACATCGTCGTGCTCGACGAGGCGACGTCCGCGCTCGACGAGAAGAGCCAGGACAAGATGATGGAGATGGTGACGACGGAACTGCCGAAGGCGACCATCGTCAGCGTCGCCCATCGCGTCGAGCTCGAAGCGTTCCATAGCCGCAAGATCGTGCTGGAGCGCCGCAAGGGCGGCGCCAAACTGGTCAGCGACGTCGATCTGATCCCGCGCAAGGGCAAGCGAAGGCTGCTCGGCCGCTTCCTGCGGCAACGGCAGGCAGCGGGCAAGGCGGCGTAACGGGCGTTGGCGCTGCCGTCAAAACCGGCTATGCATGCCGCGCTTTTGACGAGGCCATGCGTGATCCCCAGCAACGACATATCGCCGGCGCCGTTCGGCGCCTTCGCGCCCAATGCGGCGCAGGCCGCCATCATCCGCCTGGCGCATGGCTCAGGACTGAAGCGCGGCGCGTTCCGGCCCTGGCTGTCGAAGCTGGTCAATCTGTTCGGCGCGGGTCCGCTGGACGTGACCTATCAGGGCGCATCGTTCCGATTCTATCATCAGCAAAGCGCGACCGAGCGCGGCGCGCTGTTCAATCCCGATTACAACCTTGAAGAACTCGCCTTCCTGCGGGCGCATGTCGGAGCGGATGGCACCTTCGTCGATCTCGGCGCCAATGTCGGCACCTATGCGCTGGCGCTGGCGCGCGATGTCGGGCCCGGCGGCAAGGTGATCGCGATCGAGCCGCATCCGGTGACGCATGCACGGCTCAAGTTCAACACCCAGGCCTCCGGCTTTCCGCAGGTGCGCCTGGTTGCGGCGGCCGCTGGCCCGACCGATGGCGAACTGATGATCGAGACCGACGGCGACAATCTCGGCGCCAGCCACATCGTCACCGGCACGCCCACCGGCAAGGCGTTCAAGGTGCCGTCGCTGCGGCTGCAACGCATCCTCGACGAAGCCGGCGCGAGCAAGGTCGACGCGCTCAAGATCGACGTCGAGGGTTTCGAGGACTGCGTGCTGATCGGCTTCTTCCGCGACGCGCCGCAGTCGCTGTGGCCCGGCGCGGTGGTGATCGAGCATCTGTCGAAGGACGAATGGACCGACGACTGCATTGCGGACATGCACGCGCGCGGTTACGTCGAGCAGGGCCGGACCCGGAGCAACACGCTGCTGGTACGGGGCTGAGACGTGGCCACGGCCGAGATCTGCTCCCTCTCCCGCTTGCGGGGGAGGGCCGGGGTGGGGGTGTGTCCACGAGTCATTTTGTGGAAAGAGCCCCCACCCGGATTGCATCTTCGATGCAATCCGACCTCCCCCGCAAGCGAGGGCTTTGCGCAAAGGCGAATCTGCAATTCTCTAAGACCGATCTGAAGGGGGAGGCGGGGATGGCGTATCGGCAGGTTGGTCAAGCGAGCTTCGCAGATGCGC
>NZ_JAQOSR010000113.1:0-30640 GCF_046718885.1 Bradyrhizobium sp. UFLA01-814
ATCCTAAGTCTCGTGGGCTCGGAGATGTGTATAAGAGACAGGCTCACCGTCGTGGAACTTGACGCCCGGCCGGAGCTTGATCGTCATCTCCTTGCCGTCGGCCGAGTTCTCGTAGGACAGCGCGAGTTGCGGAACGATGTTCAGCTTCTCGTCAATGTCGAACAGCTTGTCGCAGAAGGCTGAAAAGACGATGCGGCCGACATAGGTGCGTCCGATTGAAGGATCGAGGATGTCGGGGTCCTCGGCGAGCCCGATGCGAAGTGTCGTCTCGGCACGCGCGCTCGTTCCGCACCAGGTCACGAGGGCCGCCATCAGGACCGCCAAGCGCCAAAATCTCATCGCCAACCCCTTATTCCCTACGCCTTTGTTCCCTGTGAAATAACCCCGGGCCGCCCCGAGGCTTCCGCCGCATTGAACGCCGCCACCAGCTTTTCCAGTGTCGGCGAGAACCCGCCATCGGAGGGCACGATCGCCTCCGCGCCGGGCAGCTCGCCCGTCCGGTGACAGGCCGTTGCATATCCGGTGCCATCTTCGCGCAACTGTGGCACTTCGCTGCGGCAGCGCGCGATCATATAGGGACAGCGGGTATGGAAGCGGCAGCCGGACGGCGGATTGAGCGCGCTCGGCAGCTCGCCCTCCAGCACGATGCGGCTGCGCCTGGCGCGCGGCTTCGGCACCGGGATCGCCGACAGCAGCGCGCGGCTATAGGGATGGCGCGGCGCCGCGAACAGCGCTTGGGCATCGGCGGTCTCGACGATGGTGCCGAGATTCATCACCGCGACGCGATCGGCGATGTGCTTCACCACGGCGAGATCGTGCGAGACGAAGATGTAGGCAAGCTTCAGGCGATCCTGCAGGTCGCGCAGCAAATTCAGGATCTGGGATCGGATCGAGACGTCGAGCGCCGACACCGGCTCGTCGCAGATGATCAGCTTCGGCTCGACTGCGAGCGCGCGGGCAATCGCGATGCGCTGGCGCTGGCCGCCGGAGAATTCGTGCGGATAGCGGCGCGCAAAGCGCGGCTCGAGTCCGACCAGGCGCAACAGCTCCTCGACCCGCGCGCGGCGGTCCGCGGCCGGGACGAGATTATGCAGCGCCAGCGGCTCGGTCAGGATCTGGCTCACCGTCATGCGCGGGTTGAGCGAGGCGTAGGGGTCCTGGAAGATCAGCTGCGCGTCGCGGCGGAAGGCGCGCAGCTGCCCGGCGTTGAGCGTGCCGAGGTCGCGGCCCTCGAAGCGGATCCGTCCGGTGTCCGGCTCGATCAGCCGCAGCACCAGCCGGCTGACGGTGGACTTGCCGCAGCCGGATTCGCCGACCAACGCCAGCGTCTTGCCGGCCTCGACCGTGAAGCTGACGCCGTCGACCGCCTTCACATGGGCGGTCGGCCGGCCGAACAGCGAGCGTTCGGCGACGAAATGCTTCACCAGCCCTTCGACTTCGAGCAGCGCGGTCATGACACCAGCCGCTCGAGCGGCGCGCGGATGCAGCGCGAGGCGTGGGTCGGGCTCAGCAGCGCGAGCGGCGGCGGCGATTGGGTGCAGGCAAGTTCCACGAACGGACAGCGCGCGGCGAAGCGGCACCCGGCGGGCGGGTCGGCCATGTTCGGCACCATGCCCTCGATGGTGGCGAGATGGCTGGTGCGGCGGTCGAGCCGCGGGATCGAGCCGAGCAGTCCGACCGTGTAGGGATGCTGCGGATTGGCAAACAGCTCGTCGACCGGCGCGCGCTCGACGATCTCGCCGGCATACATCACCGCAACCTCGTCGCAGACTTCGGCGACGACGCCGAGATCGTGGGTGATCAGGATGATCGCGGCGCCGCTCGCGGCCTTCAGCTCCCGCATCAGATCAAGGATCTGCGCCTGCAAGGTGACGTCGAGCGCGGTGGTCGGCTCGTCGGCGATCAGAAGCTGCGGATCGCAGGCCAGCGCCATCGCGATCATCACGCGCTGGCGCATGCCGCCGGACAGCTTGTGCGGAAACTCGTCGATGCGCTTCTCGGGCGAGGGAATATGCACGCGGCGCAGCAGCTCGATGGTGCGTTCGCGCGCCGCGCGCCGCGCGCCGCCGCGGTGGCGCAAGATGGTCTCGGTGATCTGGTCGCCGATGGTGAAGCTCGGGTTGAGCGAGGTCATCGGCTCCTGGAAGATCATCGCAAGGCGATTGCCGCGCAGGTCGCGCAGCGTCGTATCAGGCACGTCGAGCAGGTCGAAACCGTCGAAGCGGATCGCGCCGGAGACCGCGGCGGACTGTTTCGGCAACAGCCCCATGATCGCGAGCGAGGTCACGCTCTTGCCGCAGCCGGACTCGCCGACCAGGCCAAGCGTGGCGCCCTTGGCGACGGAAAGATCGACGCTGTCGACGGCATGCGTCATGCGGCCGTCATCGCCCAGGAAGGTGACGCGCAGGCCCTCGATTTCGATCAGCGGGCCTGCCGTCATTCGTGGCTCGTGGTTGCCGCCGCGATGCCGGCGTCGATTGTGGCGCGATCGCTGGTTCCGGCTGGGTTGCCGCGGGTCGGCATGAAGCTCCGGAACGGCACCCAGTGCTCCCGGCTGACGGCTTCCAGCCGCTCAAGCTCGCGCAGGGGATCGGTGTGGTCGTCGACGCGCAGATCGAGCGCCGGCCATTCCTCCGCGCCGTGGATCAGGAGCGCCGCCGATTGCTTGCCGCGCTTGTCGCCGCCGGCCGCTTCGCCGGCGAACATCGCCTTGATCAGCCGTTCCGCGAACGGCAGCGTCTCGTTCTCGGCATAAACGCGCGCGGCCTCGTCGAGCACCGCAGGTCCAGCCAGCATGTTGCCGGCGATCGAGAACCCGTCGCCGGCGATATGGCCGAACCAGTCGATGCAGTCCTTGCCGGAATGCGCCGCGATGCGGCCCCTGGCGTCCATGACATGGACCTGCCGGCTCTCGCGGCCGCTGTCGGGCGCAATCAGCGCCGCGATCACCTCATGCGGGCTGTTGCCGCCGCGTAACAGCGCGAGGCCGTCGATGCCGTAATAGGGATTGACCAGCGCCTGCGTCGCCACCGCGCCGATTGCGGGTGCGATGTGCGGCACCAGCGCGCCGACCGCGAAGAACCGCGTCGCGACGGCGATGCCGAGCTGGCCGGTGGCGCTGTCGCGGGCGATGATCGACCAGGTCATCTCAAACCTTCGTGCTTAGCGGCCTGCGGCGTAACCCTGCATGCCGCGCGGATTGGCGGCAGCCCGGCGGCGGGCGCCGACCTTCGAGGCCGCGGTGAGGCGGCCTTCCGACCAATCCGGACCAATCTCAACCACATGGCCGCGGCGCTTCAATTCGTCGATGGTCGATTTCGGCACGCGGTTTTCCAGCACCAGCACGCCGGGCCGCGAGGTGCGCGGCCAGAACGAGATCGGGAAATGTTCGGAGTGCCAGGCCGGCGCGTCGATCGCCTCCTGCAGATTGAGCCTGGCGTGGACATGGCGCAGGAAGAACTGCGTGATCCACTGGTCCTGCTGGTCGCCGCCCGGCGAACCCCAGGAGAGATACGGTTCGCCGTCGCGCAGCGCCATGGTCGGCGACAGCGTGGTGCGCGGCCGCTTGCCCGGCGCGAGCGAGGCAGGGTGGTTCTCCTCGAGCCAGAACATCTGGGCGCGGCTGCCGAGGCAGAAACCGATCTCGGGAATCACCGGCGAGGACTGCAACCAGCCGCCGGACGGCGTCGCCGAGATCATGTTGCCGGCCTTGTCGATGATGTCGAAATGCACGGTGTCGCCACGCACTTCGCCGAACCGGCCGACGGTCGGCTCGCCCGCGCCCATGGCGCCGACCGCTTCGCGATGCCCTTCGGCGTGTCGCAACTTCACGACGCCGCCAAAACCCTCGACCGAGCCGGGGCGGAAGTCGAGCGAAGCCTTGTCTTTTGAGATCAGCTTGCGCCGTTCGTTGTTATAGGCATCGGACAGCAGCGTCTCGATCGGGATCTCGGTGAATTTCGGATCACCGTAGAACGTCTCGCGATCGGCATAGGCGAGCTTGGCGGCTTCGATCTGCAGATGGATGAAGTCGGGGCCTGCGGGATCGAGCCCGTCGAGCTCGAAACCTTTCAGCAGCGCGAGCTGCTGCAGCATCACCGGACCCTGGCTCCAGACCCCGGCCTTCTGCACGGTGTAACGGCCGTAATCGTAGGTGAGCGGCGCCTCGATGGTCGGTTGCCAGCGCGCCATGTCGTCGGCCGACAGCACGCCGCGATGCGGCGAGCCGGAGACGTCCATCACCTCCTGGGTGCGGCAGAACTTGTCGATCGCCTCGGCGACGAAGCCCTTCGACCAGGCCTGCCGCGCGCGCTCGATCTGCGCCACGCGGTCGCTGCCGGCGCTCTCTGCCTCATCGAGGATGCGTGTGTAAGTTTCCGCGAGCTTCCTGTTGGTGAAGATGGTGCCGGGCTTCGGCACCTCGCCATTTGGCAAATAGACGTCGGCCGATGTGGTCCAGTATTTCCGGAACAGCTGTTCGACGGTCTTGATGGTGGCCGATGCACGCTCGACCAGCGGATAGCCGTCGCGTGCGTAGGCGATCGCGGGCTCCAGCACGTCGCGCAGCTTCATGGTGCCGTAGTCGCGCAGCAGCAGCATCCAGGATTCGAATGTGCCGGGCACGCAGGCCGCAAGCAGGCCGGTGCCGGGCACCATCTCGAGCCCCTCGCTGCGATAATGCGCGATGGTTGCCTTCGCCGGCGCCGGGCCCTGGCCGCAGATCACCTCGCTCTTGCCGCGCTTGACGTCGTGCACGATGATCGGCACGTCGCCGCCGGGGCCGTTCAGATGCGGCTCGACCACCTGTAGCGTGAAGGCGGTGGCCACTCCGGCGTCAAAGGCGTTGCCGCCTTTCTCCAGCGTTGCCATGCCGACCGCGGTGGCGATCCAGTGCGTCGAGGTGACGACGCCGAAGGTGCCTTCGATCTCGGGCCGGGTTGTGAACGGATCGGGGTTGATGTTGCTCATGGCGATTGACCGTTCGTCGGTTTGTTGTTGGGCCTCTTCGGCGGGCGCACTTGATCACAGGCCGGCTGGTATGCCAACCGCTTGGTGGACATGGCCGCTCCCATCCGCGTGATCATGCCGGAACGACGGCGGGACTGTTGACGGCATGGCAGGCGACGCCGTCGATCAGTTTCGGCGTCTTCTGGCGGCAGAGATCGAAGGCGAGGGGACAGCGCGGGTTGAACGAGCAGCCCTGCGGCGGATCGATCGGATTCGGAATCTCGCCCTTCACCGGGATGCGCTGGCGGCCGGACATCGCAAGGTCCGGAACCGCGCCGAGCAGCATCTTCGTGTAGGGCATCCGCGGGTTCTCGAACAATTCTCGACCCTCGGCGATCTCGACGATGCGGCCGAGATACATCACGCCGATCCGGCTCGCCATGTGGCGGACCACCGCGAGATTGTGGCTGATGAAGAGATAGGTGAGGCCGAACTTGTCCTGCAGGTCGCGCATCAGATTGAGGATCTGCGCCTGAACGGAAACGTCGAGCGCCGAGGTCGGCTCGTCGCAGACGATGAACTCGGCTTCCGACGCCAGCGCGCGGGCGATCGCGATGCGCTGGCGCTGGCCGCCGGAAAATTCGTGCGGGAATTTTTGGCCGTCGTCGGGGTGCAGGCCGACCAGCGAGAGCAATTCGCCGACCCGGGCCTTGATGTCGCGCTCGCCCTGGATCAGGTCGAAGGCGCGGATCGGCTCGGCGACGATGGCGGCGACCCGGTAGCGCGGATTGAGGCTCGCATAGGGATCCTGAAAAACCATCTGGATGCGCCGGCGCAAGCGGCGGCGCGCCTGGCCCTGCCGCGGGTCGGTCATCGAGACCCCGTCGATGACGACCTCGCCCGAACTCGGCGGCAGCAGGCCGACCACCATGCGCGCGACGGTGGTCTTGCCGGAGCCGGATTCGCCGACCAGCGCGAAAGTCTCGCCGCGCTTGATGTCGAAAGAGACGCCGTCGACGGCTTTCAGGAATTCGAGATGGCCGCCCTCGATCACGCGGTTGAGCCACGGCTTGGAGACGTCGAAGACGCGGCGCAGGTTCCTGACCTCGATCAATGTCCCGCTCATGCCGCCGTCTCCTTCGCCGGCTCGAACAGGTGGCAGGCGACGGATTGCGTGCCCTGCCGGATCGGCTCGGGGCGTTCGACGTGGCAGCGATCGAAGGCAAACGCGCAGCGCGGATTGAACGGGCAGCCCGGCGGGATCGCCGACAGCCGCGGCATCGAGCCGGGGATCTGCACCAGGCGCTTGTCCTCGCCGGCGAGGGTCGGGATCGCGCCCATCAGGCCCTTGGCATAGGGATGCAGCGGATTGCGCACCACCTCCTGCACCGGGCCGATCTCGGCGATGCGGCCGGAATACATCACCGCCACGCGGTCACAGGTCTCGGCGATCACGCCCATGTCGTGGGTCACCAGCATCACGGCGGTGCCGTGGTCGCGGCCGAGCCGCTTGATCAGCGCGATGATCTGCGCCTGCACGGAGACGTCGAGCGCAGTGGTCGGCTCGTCGGCGATGATCAGTTCGGGCTCGGCGCAGATCGCAAGCGCGATGACGACGCGCTGGCGCATGCCGCCGGAGAATTCGTGCGGGTAACCGTCGATGCGCTTTTCCGGCGCCGGAATGCCGACCTCGGCCAACAGATCGATGGCACGCCTGCGCGCGGCGCTCTCGCTCAGATTGCTGTGGGTGCGAATGGTCTCGATGATCTGGTCGCCGATCCGGTAGAGCGGATTGAGGCTGGTCAGCGGATCCTGGAAGATCATGCCGATCCGCTTGCCCCTGATGCGGCGGATCTCCTCCGGCGGAAGATGGTCGATCCGCGTGCCCGAGAGCTCGATCTCGCCGCCGGAGATGCGGCCGGGCGGATCGATCAGCCCGATCACGGCAAGGCCGGTGACCGATTTGCCGGCGCCGGACTCGCCGACCACGCCGAGCACCTCGCCCTTGGCGATGTCGAACGACACGCCGTTGATGGCGCGCAAGGTCGCACGGCGGGTGACGAATTCCACCTCGAGATTGCGCACGGAAAGAACAGGCTTGGTCATCGGAGCTTCGGATTGAGTGCGTCGCGCAGCCAGTCGCCGAGCAGGTTGATGGAGAGGATCAGGCCGGCCAGCGCAATGCCCGGGAAGGCGACGATCCACCATTCGCCGGCGAACAGATAGTTGTTGCCGATCCGGATCAGGGTGCCGAGCGAGGGCATGGTGTCGGGCATGCCGGCGCCAAGGAACGACAGCGTCGCCTCGGTGATGATCGCGAGCGCGAGGTTGATGGTGGCGATGACGAGGATCGGGCCCATCGTGTTCGGCAGCACGTGCCGCAGCATGATCTTCGGCGCCGGCAGGCCGATCAGCTGCGCCGCGGCCACGTAATCCTTGTTCTTCTCGACCATCACCGAACCGCGCACGGTGCGGGCATATTGCACCCAGAAACTGAGGCCGATCGCGATGATGAGGACGCCGAGCGTGCTCATCTCGTCGAGCCGGTTGCCGAGCAGCGATTTGGCGACGCCGTTGACCAGCAGCGCGATCAGGATCGCGGGGAAGGTGAGCTGCACGTCGGCGATCCGCATGATCACGGTGTCGACCACGCCGCCGAAATAGCCTGCGATCAGCCCGAGGGCGATGCCGAGCGCGCCGGCAAAGACCACGCCGGCCAGGCCGACCGCAAGCGAGATGCGCAGGCCGTAGAGGATCGCCGAGAGCACGTCGCGGCCCTGCTCGTCGGTGCCGAGCAGGAACGGGCTTTGGCCGTCGGCGGTCCACAGCGGCGCGATCCGCGAGTTGATCAGCTGCAGCTGCGCCGGGTCGAACGGGTTCTGCACCGCGAGCCACGACGCGAAGATTGCGAGCAGAAAGAACAGCAGCGTGATCACGGCGGCGACCATCGTCAGCCTGGAGCGACGGAACGAATAGAAGATGTCGCTGTCGAGCGCGCGCCTGAACCAGCCGGCAGGGACCTGGTGGCCTTGGGAACGATGGGGGACGACGGCATCGGACATCGGTCAGCCCCCTCACGCCGCGCGGCCGACGGTCGACCGCAAGCGCGGATCGACCACGGTGTAGAGGATGTCGACCACGAGATTGATGGTGACGAAGATCAGCGAGACCATCAACAGATACGCGGCCATGATCGGGATATCGACATTTTGCACGGCCTGCACGAACAGAAGTCCCATGCCCGGCCATTGGAACACGGTTTCGGTGATGATTGAGAAAGCAATAACCGAGCCAAACTGCAGGCCGGCCACCGTGATCACCGGAACCAGGGTGTTCTTCAACGCATGGCCGAAATGGATTGCGCGCGTGGTCAGGCCGCGGGCGCGGGCGAAGCGGATATAGTCGGTCCGCAACACTTCCAGCATTTCGGCGCGCACCAGCCGCATGATCAGGGTCATCTGGAACAGCCCGAGCGTGATCGCCGGCATGATCAGCGCCTTGAGGCCCGAGACGGTCAGCAGTCCGGTGGTCCACCAGCCGAGCTTCACCACCTCGCCGCGGCCGAAGGAGGGCAGCCAGCCCAGCGTCACCGCGAACAGATAGATCAGGAGAATGCCGATCAGGAAGGTCGGCAGCGAAATGCCGATCAGCGATACCGCCTGGAATAATGTGGCAAGCACGGTGTCGCGGCGCAGCGCCGAATAGACCCCCATCAGGATGCCGGCCACCATCGCGAACAGCGTCGCGCAGATCGAAAGCTCCAGCGTCGCCGGCAGCCGCTCCGCCAGCAGCGAGGAGACCGGCAGGCGGAACTGGTAGGACACGCCGAACTTGAACTGCAGCGCATTGATGAAGTAGCGGCCGAACTGCACCAGCACGGGATCGTCGAGGCCGAGCGAGTGCCGGATTTCAGCGCGCTGCGCGGCCGAGGTGTCGATCGAGACGATCTGGTTCACCGGGTCGCCGGCGAAGCGGAACATCGCGAACGCAATCACGCCCACGGCGAGCATCACGCCGATCGCCTGCAGGAAGCGGCGAAGAGTGAAAGCCAGCATCTCTACCTTTCACTGCCTTTGACATTTGGCGCGCGGCCTTGCGCGGCCGGAAAACGAGCGGTCCCGGAAGCCTGTGCTTCCGGGACCCAATTCGCCAAAGCCACTATTCACCCTGTTTGGTCGCCCAGTAGAGCAGCACCTGGTTGTCCGCGCGCTGGGTCAATTTGACCTTTTTCGACACGCCCCACACCAGCGGTTGCTGATGCAGCGGAATGTAGCCGTAATCCTTGATGACGATGTCGTAGGCTTGCTTGATCAACTGGTCGCGCTTGGCAGTGTCGCCCTCGATCAGGACCTTGTCGGTGAGCGCGTCGACTTCCTTGTTGCAATAGCCACCGAGATTGGCCTCGCCCCGGGTGGCATCCTTCGGATCGTCGCGGCAGCCGAGGATGTCGTGCAGCACGTTGTGCGAGTCGGACGTCGCGGGCGTCCAGCCCAGCATGAAGAACGAGGTCTGGTAGCCGCCGGGCTTCAGCACCTTGGCGAAATACTGCGCCTTCGGCTGCGCCAGCAGGTTTACCTTGACGCCGATGCGGGCCAGCATGCCGACCACCGCCTGGCAGATCGCGGCGTCGTTGACGTAGCGGTCGTTCGGGCAGTCCATCGTGACTTCGAAGCCGTTCGGATAGCCGGCGTCGGCCAGCAGCTTCTTGGCACCATCAGGATCGAGCTTCGGCCGCGTGAATTCCTTCGACAGCGGATAGAGCTCGGGGGCGATCATCAAGGTCGAGGGGGTCGACATGCCGCGCATCACGCGGGTCTTGATCAGATCGACGTCGATGGTCTTGTAGAAAGCTTCGCGGACGCGGATGTCCTTGAACGGATTCTTGCCCTTGATGTTGGAATACAGCAGCTCGTCGCGCGCCGTATCCATGCCGATGAAGATGGTACGGATCTCCGGCGCGGTCATGACGGTGGCGACGCCGCTGGAATTGACCCGCTGGATGTCCTGGAGCGGAACCGGTTCGATCACGTCGACTTCGCCCGAGAGCAGCGCGGCAACGCGGGTGGCGTCGGAGCCGATCGGGGTGAAGATGATCTCCTTGAGATTATGCTCGGGCTTGCGCCAATAGCCGGGAAACGCCTTGAACACGGTCTTCACGCCGGGCTGGTGGCTCTCGATCGTGAAGGGGCCGGTGCCGTTCTCGTGCAGCGCCGCGTAGCTCGGCGTGGTTGCGGAGGCCGGCGTCGGTGCAACCGAGTTGTTCTCCTCGCACCACTTCTTGTCCATGATGTACCAGCTATCCCACTGCGAGATCAGGATGGGATTGGGCGAGTCCAGCGTCACGTCGACGGTGTAGTCGTCGACCTTGCTGAACTTGGCGTCAGCCGGGACGTTGCTGAGGAAGTTGGAGCCCTTGGCGCGGACGCGCTCGGCCGAGAACAGCACGTCGTCGGCGGTGAAGGGATCGCCATTGTGGAATTTCACGCCCTTGCGCAGATGGAAGCGCCATTTGGTCGGGCTCAGCGTCTCCCAGCTTTCCGCCAGGGCCGGAATGATCTTGAGGTCCTTGTCGCGCGCGGTGAGGCCTTCGTAGACGTGGGCGTGGTGCGCGATCGTCGTGGTTTCCTTCAGCGTGTAGGGATCCAGCGACTTCAGCTCGCCCTGGTTGGCGTACTTCAGCGTCTGGGCCGATGCCGGCCAAGCAAAGGCGACGAATGCGACGGCAGCCGCCGCAAAACTCCAACGTACCGACATGTGATCCCGCGTCCCCGTTTTTGTCCGCCGGCTGCTGTGTCCGGCTGGTATTATCGATCCATGTTGCCAGAGTTTACCGGCTGCGCAAGCGCGATTTGCCAAAGGGTTAACCGGTTTGCGCGGGTGCAGCGCAATGAAGCGATTGGAGAGCCGGCGGCCGGCGCGAGCGCGTGACGTTCGACTTTCGGAGTGCCGCTTGTCGCTTCCGGGAATGATCACCGGCGCGCCGCGCTATGCCGGCCGCTTCAGCCAGTTTGGAGCAACCGCTCCAAACGGTTTGGTTGACCATAACGGATGATTGAGGCCGACTGCCCCCCGGGGCAGGTACGGCTCGCTTGCGCAACTCGCCCCGTCGCGGCGATACTATGGCGGGCCAAGGCGCATTTGAGGAGGCGGATATGAAGGTCAACGTCGAGATAGATTGTACGCCCCTCGAAGCGCGGCAGTTCTTCGGCCTGCCGGATGTGGCGCCGATGCAAACCGCCGTCATGGACAAGCTGCAGCAGCAGATGCTGTCGAACATCGAGAAGATTTCGCCGGAATCGCTGATGCAGAGCTGGTTCACCTTCGATCCCAAGCTCGCCGAGCGCTTCCAGGACATGTTCGTGGCGATGGCCGGCTTCGGCGGCGCGAGCAAGAAGAAATAGTGGCCGGCATGGACAGGAGCGTTGATGGGACCGAACGCCGGTTGCGCCCGCCGAGCCTGTTCCTGATGCTGGCGGAGGCGCGCGGCGTGCTCGAGCTCAATTCGAGCCTGCTGCTGTCGCCGTTGCTGATGCGGGCGCCGAGAGGCGACGGTCATCCGGTGCTGGCGCTGCCGGGCTTCCTCGCCAGCGACCTTTCGATGGCGCCGATGCGGCGCTATCTGAAGGAGCTCGGCTATGATGCCTATGCCTGGAACATGGGCCGCAATTTCGGCGGGATTTCCAGCAGGCGGGCTGCGCTGCGCGACCTGCTGAAGCGGGTCCATGAGGCGTCCGGGCGCAAGGTCTCGATCATCGGCTGGAGCCTCGGCGGCGTCTATGCGCGCGACCTGGCGTCGCAGATGCCGGAGCTGGTGCGCTCCATCATCACGCTGGGCAGCCCGTTCGCCGACGACATCCGCGCCACCAATGCGACGCGGCTCTATGAGCTGTTGTCCGGCGAAGGTGTGGGTGACATCCCTGAGATCCGCGCTGCGATCGCCGGCGACATGCCGGTGCCGACAACCTCGATCTATTCCCGCACCGATGGCATCGTGAACTGGCGGACCTCGCGCGTGCGGCCGTCGGCCACCGCCGAGAACATCGAGGTGCATTTCGCCAGCCATATCGGCCTCGGCGTCAATCCCGCGGCGCTGTGGGCGATTGCGGACCGGCTGGCCCAGCCGGAAGGGGAATTCCGGCATTTTGACCGCTCGGGCCCCTTTGCCATTGCCTACGGGCCGGCAGAACAGGCACTATCCTGACCAAACGACCAGAAGCGCCGCCCAAGGCGCCCGCGTAAGTAGGCTCCCGGGAGGAGATCATGAGCGACGCCAAGAAGCTGTCCTCGCTGGACGCATCGTTTCTCTATCTGGAAACGCCGGAAATGCCGATGCATGTCGGCAGCATGGCGATCTTCCGCCTGCCCGACGGCTACAAGGGCGACTTCTTCGAGGAGTTCAAGGCGATGATCGCCTCGCGGCTGCACATCGCGCCGATCCTCAAGGCACGGCTGCAGAAGGCGCCGCTCGACATCGATCATCCGTCCTGGGTCGAGGACGATCAGTTCGACATCGACCGTCACATCTTCCGCGCCAGCCTGCCGGCGCCGCACGATCGCGCGACGCTGGAGCGTATCGTCGGCTGGATGCACGCCAAGCTGTTGAACCGCGCCCGCCCGCTCTGGGAGTTCTACGTCTTCGAGGGCATGAAGGACAACGAGATCGGGCTCTATTCCAAGATGCACCATGCCTGCATCGACGGCGGCGCCGGCGCGGCGCTGACCAGCATGATCTACGACCTGACGCCGGTGCCGCGCGAGATCGAGCCGCCGAGCGCGAAGAAAGTCGCGCAGGAGCCGCGCGACATCGCGGCCAATCTGATCGATGCCTATCAGCAGCTCTGGACCCAGCCGTTCGAGGCTGCCGCCGCCGCGCAGAAGAGCCTGGAGCTGCCGCGTTCCGGCAAGAGCGACCTCGGCTCGATCCTGTTCGACAACGCCATGTTCCAGATCGAAAGCGCGGTGAAGTTCGCCGGCTCGATGCCGACGGTCATGAAGAGCCTGTCCGACGTCGTCGCCAAGGTCGCCGATCCGAGGTCGCGCGAGAGCCTGCAGGCGATGTCCTCGCCGCCGACCATCCTCAACAAGGCGATCTCGTCCGAACGCAGTTTTGCCGGCACCTCGATCTCGTTGTCGCGGGCCAAGGCTCTGGCGAAGGCGTCCGGCGGCAAGCTCAACGACGTCGTGCTGGCGCTCGCCTCCGGCGTGGTGCGGCGCTATCTGATCAGCCAGGGCGCGCTGCCGAACAAGTCGCTGACGGCAGGTGTTCCGATCTCGCTGCGCGAGGAGGGCAATGCCGAATCCAACAACCAGGTGTTCGGCATGATCTGCTCGATCGCGACCGACATCGAGGACCCAAGGAAGCGGCTGGAAACCATCATCGCACAGTCGACCAGGTCCAAGGAGATGTCGCATCCGCTGCGCGCCTTGGTGCCGCAGGTCACCAACATCTCGCTGCTGGGCGCGCCGATCCTGGTGCAGATCCTGGCGCTGCTCTACAGCCGCTCCGACCTCTCCAACGTGCTGCCGCCGGCCACCAACATCACGGTCTCGAACGTGCCGGGGCCGCGGCAGACGCTGTATGCGGCGGGTGCCGAGCTGCTGCACATCTTCCCGGTTTCGATCTCGACCCACGGCGTCGCGCTCAACATCACCGTGCAGAGCTACCGCGATCAGCTCGATTTCGGTTTCATCGTGGGCGCCAACATCATTCCCCACGTGCAGGTGATGTGCGACATGCTGCCGCTCGAGTTCGATGTACTCGAGGCGGCGTTCGCTCCCCCGCCTGCGGACATCAAGGGCGCAGCCGAATAAGGATCCCTGCCGATGATTGAGATGCCACCGCTGCAGTTCGCCGAGACGAACGGCATCCGCATGGGGTTTTATGAAGCAGGCCCCAAGACCGACACGCCGCCGGTTGTGCTGTGCCACGGCTGGCCTGAACTGGCGTTCTCCTGGCGCCACCAGATCAAGGCGCTGGGCGAGGCCGGCATCCGGGTGATTGCGCCGGATCAGCGCGGCTATGGCGCGACCGACCGGCCGGAGCCGGTCGAGGCCTACGACATGGAGCACCTGACCGGCGATCTCGTCGGCCTGCTCGACCATCTCAAGATCGACAAGGCGATCTTCGTCGGTCACGATTGGGGCGGTTTTGTCGTCTGGCAGATGCCGCTCAGGCATCCTGCGCGGGTCGCCGGCGTCGTCGGCGTCAACACGCCGCATTGGGACCGCGCGCCGATGGACCCGGTCGCGCTGTTCCGCCAACGCTTCGGCGATCACATGTACATCGTCCAGTTCCAGGATCCGGGGCGCGAGCCCGACCGCATCTTCGGCAGCCGCGTCGAGCAGACCTTCGACGCCTTCATGCGCAAGCCGGTGCCGCGTCCGGCGGACGCGCCGCCCGAACAGCCGATCGCCGGCGTCGGTGCCTCGGCGCGGCTCAATCTGGCGTTTCCGCAGATGATCGCGAATTACGACGCCAAGCATGATCCGCGCACGCCGATCCTGTCCGCGGACGAGAAAAAGGTGTTCGTCGACACCTTCACCAAGACCGGCTTCACCGGCGGCATCAACTGGTATCGCAATTTCACCCGCAACTGGGAGCGCTCGGCCGGGCTGGACCATCACGTCCGGGTGCCGTCGCTGATGATCATGGCCGAGAACGACGCGGTGCTGCCGCCCTCGGCCGCCGACGGCATGGAGCGGCTGGTGCCGGACCTCGAGAAGTACCTGGTCAAGGACAGCGGCCATTGGACGCAGCAGGAAAAGCCTGACGAAGTCAGCGCGAAGCTGATCGAATGGCGCAGAAAGCGGTTTGGGTGACGACGGGACACCAACGCCGTCATTGCGAGCGAAGCGAAGCAATCCATCGGTCCGCATACGAGGATGTATGGATTGCTTCGTCGCTTCGCTCCTCGCAATGACGAATAGGTGACAGGGGGCAATCTCGACATGGCGTCCGGCAACAGACTGAGTCCGATTCCGCATCCGCCGACGAAGCCGGTGGTCGGCAACATGCTGTCGCTGGACTCGACCGCGCCGGTGCAGCATCTCGTCAAGCTCTCCAAGGAGCTCGGACCGATCTTCTGGCTCGACATGATGGGCGCGCCGCTCGTGATCGTGTCCGGTCACGATCTGGTCGACGAGCTCTCCGACGAGAAGCGCTTCGACAAGGCGGTGCGCGGCTCGCTGCGCCGGGTGCGCGCGGTCGGCGGCGACGGCCTGTTCACCGCCGACACCAGGGAGCCGAACTGGAGCAAGGCGCACAACATCCTGATGCAGCCGTTCGGCAACCGCGCCATGCAATCGTACCACCCGAGCATGGTCGACATCGCCGAGCAGCTGGTCAAGAAATGGGAGCGCCTCAACGCCGACGAGGAGATCGAGGTCGTCCACGACATGACGGCGCTCACCCTCGACACCATCGGCCTCTGCGGCTTCGACTACCGCTTCAACTCGTTCTACCGCCGCGACTACCACCCGTTCGTGGAATCGCTGGTGCGCTCGCTCGAAACCATCATGATGACCCGCGGCCTGCCGCTCGAGGGTCTGTGGATGCAGAAGCGGCGCAAGACGCTGGCCGACGACGTCGCCTTCATGAACAAGATGGTCGACGAGATCATCGCCGAGCGGCGCGGCAACACCGCCGCGACCGACGACAAGAAGGACATGCTGGCGGCGATGATGACCGGCGTCGACCGCGCCACCGGCGAGCAGCTCGACGACGTCAACATCCGCTACCAGATCAACACCTTCCTGATCGCCGGCCACGAGACCACCAGCGGCCTGTTGTCGTGCACGATCTACGCGCTGCTGAAGCACCCGGAGGTGCTGAAGAAGGCCTATGAGGAGGTCGATCGCGTCCTTGGTCCCGACGTCAACGCGCGGCCGACCTATCAGCAGGTGACGCAGCTCACCTACATCACGCAATGTTTGAAGGAGGCGCTGCGGCTGTGGCCGCCGGCGCCGGCCTACGGCATCGCGCCTTTGGCCGATGAGATGATCGGCGGCAAGTACAAGCTGAAGAAGAACACCTTCATCACCATCCTGGTGATGGCGCTGCACCGCGATCCCAGCGTCTGGGGCCCGAACCCCGACGTGTTCGATCCCGAGAATTTCAGCCGCGAGGCGGAGGCCAAGCGCCCGATCAATGCCTGGAAGCCGTTCGGCAACGGCCAGCGCGCCTGCATCGGCCGCGGCTTTGCCATGCACGAGGCGGCGCTGGCGATCGGGATGATCCTGCAACGCTTCAAGCTGATCGACGTGCATCGCTATCAGATGCATCTGAAGGAGACGCTGACCGTCAAGCCGGATGGCTTCAGGATCAAGGTGCGGCCGCGCGACGACAAGGACCGCGGCGCGTTCGCCGGCGGCACGGGCGCGGTTGCGGCCGCGCCGAAGGCACCGCGCGCGCCGGCCACGCGCCCGGGCCACAACACGCCGATGCTGGTGCTGTACGGCTCCAATCTCGGCTCGGCCGAAGAACTGGCGACCCGCATGGCGGATCTGTCGGAGATCAACGGCTTCGCGACGCGGTTGGGTCCGCTGGACGACTATGTCGGCAAGCTGCCGGAGGAGGGCGGCGTGCTGATCATCTGCGCCTCCTACAACGGCGCGGCGCCCGACAACGCCACGCAGTTCGTCAAATGGCTCGATAGCGACCTGCCGAAGGATGCCTTCGCCAAGGTGCGCTACGCGGTGTTCGGTTGCGGCAACAGCGATTGGGCGGCGACCTACCAGTCGGTGCCGCGTTTCATCGACGAGCAGCTCACCAAGCATGGCGCACGCGCGGTCTATCCGCGCGGCGAGGGCGATGCGCGCAGCGATCTCGACGGCCAGTTCCAGAAATGGTTCCCGGAGGCGGCCAAGGTCGCGACCAAGGAATTCGGCATCGACTGGAATTTCACCCGCACCGCCGAGGACGAGCCGCTCTATGCGATCGAGCCGGTGGCGCAGGGCGCGGTCAACACCATCGTGACGCAGGGCGGCGCGGTGCCGATGAAGGTGCTCGCCAACAGCGAGCTGCAGACCAAGGCAGGCGCCAATCCGTCGGAGCGTTCGACCCGGCATATCGAGGTCGAGCTGCCGGCCAGTCTGAAATACCGTGTCGGCGATCATCTTAGCGTGGTGCCGCGCAACGACCCGACATTGGTCGATTCCGTTGCGCGCCGCTTCGGCTTCCTGCCGGCCGACCAGATCCGCCTGCAGGTCTCGGAAGGCCGCCGCGCGCAATTGCCGGTCGGCAATGCGGTGTCGGTCGGGCGGCTGCTCACCGAGTTCGTCGAGCTGCAGCAGGTCGCGACCCGCAAGCAGATCCAGATCATGGCCGAGCACACCCGCTGCCCGGTGACCAAGCCGAAGCTGATGGCCTATGTCGGGGACGACGATGCCTCGGCCGCGCGCTATCGCACCGACGTCTTGGCGAAGCGCAAATCGGTGTTTGACCTGCTCGAGGAATATCCGGCCTGCGAGCTGCCGTTCCACCTCTACCTCGAAATGCTGTCGCTGCTGGCGCCGCGCTATTATTCGATCTCGTCGTCTCCGGCCGGCGAGGCGCAGCGCTGCAGCGTCACCGTGGGCGTGGTGGAGGCGCCGGCAAGTTCCGGCCGCGGCATCTACAAGGGCATCTGCTCGAACTATCTGGCGCGCCGCCGCGCCGGCGACACCGTCCACGCCACCATCAAGGAGACCAAGGCCGGCTTCCGCCTGCCCGATGACAATGCCGTGCCGATCATCATGATCGGGCCGGGCACCGGGCTCGCACCGTTCCGCGGCTTCCTGCAGGAGCGCGCCGCGCGCAGGGCGCAGGGCGCGACGCTGGGGCCGGCGATGCTGTTCTTCGGCTGCCGGCACCCCGAGCAGGACTTCATCTATGCGGATGAGCTGAAGGCGTTCGCAGCCGACGGCATCAGTGAACTCCACACCGCCTTCTCGCGCGCCGACGGGCCGAAGACCTATGTGCAGCACCTCCTCGCCGCGCAGAAGGACCGGGTCTGGGAGCTGATCCAGAAGGGCGCGATCGTCTATGTCTGCGGCGACGGCGGCAGGATGGAGCCCGACGTCAAGGCGACCTTGATGTCGATCTATCGCGAGCGCACCGGTGTCGACACTGACGCCGCCGCGCGCTGGATCGAGGAAATGGGCACCAGGAACCGCTACGTGCTCGACGTCTGGGCAGGCGGGTAGGCTTGCGGCCTGGGATGACCGTGATGCATCCCCATCGTCGTCCCTGCGAAAGCAGGGACCCATAACCACAGGGTTGTGTTGTTGAAGCAAGCCGTGGCCGCAGTGTCGCGCAACAATCGCCTTCGGTGGTTATGGGTCCCTGCTCCCGTGCGCAATTGCGCACTAGGCAGGGACGACACGGAGTTTGTTGTGCCATTCGTGAGTCACTATTTCGCATTCTCCGGACGCGAGCTTCGCCCGCCCTGACGCCCATGCTAGAAACCGCCGCATGATTCCTTGGGAAAAGATCGATACCACGCGCGTTCCCGGCACCGAGGGTGAATTGCGTCTGATGCGGCGAGGCCGCGAATTCTCGATCATGCTCGGCACCAACGAGCTGATGAACAGCCGCCTGTCGGGCTCGGAAGAGGCGCTGGCGACGCTTGCCGCGAAGAAGATCGAGAAGCTCGCACGGCCGCATTTTCTGATCGGCGGCCTCGGCATGGGCTTTACGCTGCGGGCCGCACTCGCCGTGCTCGGGCCCGAGGCGCAGATCACGGTGGCCGAACTGGTGCCGGCTGTCGTTGCCTGGGCGCGAGGCCCGATGGCGGAGATCTTCGGCGACAGCCTGAACGATCCGCGCGTGAGCATCCGGGAGGAGGATGTTGCCAGCGTGATCGAACGCCAACCGCTCAGCTTCGATGCCATCCTGCTTGACGTCGATAACGGGCCCGAAGGCCTGACCCGCAAGGCCAATGACGCGCTGTATGATGTCTCCGGGCTCAAGATCGCACACACGGCTTTGCGGCGCGGCGGCGTGCTCGCCGTCTGGTCGTCCGGTCCGAATGCCAAGTTCCCGAAATCGCTGTCCCGGGCCGGGTTCGCGGTCAACGAAATTGCCGTCCGCGCCACCGGCCGGGGTCGCGGTGTCCGCCACGTGATCTGGATCGCGGTCAAGGAATAGCCGGCGTCCCGGCGCGCGCGCCAGCCCGATCATGCCAGTGGCCGAGCACAAGCCGTCACGATGCTTCAGAACATCGTGTTGCTATTCGCCGGATTTTCCGGAACGGGCTGCACCACGTCCCAATGCTCGACGATCTTGCCGTCCTCGAGCTTGAAGATGTCGATGATCGCGTTGCCGCGGGTGCCGGGCTCGCGCACGGCGTGGACGTGCAGGATCACGTAGTCGCCGTCGACGAATGAGCGCTTGATCTCGCTGTGCGAGTTCGGAAACTTCTCGCGCAGGAAGCCGATGAACTTGCGAAAGCCCTCCGGGCCGTCGGCCGCGCCGGGATTGTGCTGCACATAGCGGTTGCCGACATAGGCGAGCGCTGCGTCGGCGTCCTTCTGGTTCAGCCCCTTCTCGTAGAACGCCAGCACCGCCTTGCGGTTGGCCTCCTGCTGCGCCTCGCCGGCGGCCGCCATTGCCGATGAAGACGCCAGCGCGAGGAGGAGAGCGGCGACGGCTGTCCGTGGCCGGAGAAAGGTCTTCATCTGGTGACTCCCGGTGGCTGATGGTGCGCGACCCGCGCGATGCATCGCGCTGTCTACCGCCTCCGCGCAGGCGCCGGAAGAACGCACTCCTGGCTCACATGGTTACCGGAAGATACCTGCCTCACGCCGCCTTCGCCGCCGCGCCATGCGCGTGCTTGTCGATGGCGTCGATGATCTGCGGCCACATCGGAATCGGCAGGGCGTGGCCCATGCCCTCGATCATCACGAGCTTCGCGCCCGGGATCGAGACCGCGGTGTCCTTGCCGCCTTCGGGATGCACCAGCGGATCGATGGTGCCGTGGATCACCAGCGTCGGCGCCTTGACGCCGCGCAGGCGCTCCTTGCGGCTGCCGGAGGCGAGGATGGCGCGGAGCTGGCGGCCGACGCCCTCCGGATTGAGGCCGCGCTCATAGGTGCGCCGCGCGCGTTCGGGATCGAGCGCCTCGTCCTCGGGGAACGAGCCGTTGCGCAGCACCTTCCAGGTCTGCCCGAAGCGGACGAAATACTCCTCCTTGCTCTTCGGCGGTGGCGCCATCAGCACCGCGGTCGCCTCGCGGGTCGGCCCCGGGATCTTTGGGTTGCCCGTGGTCGACATGATCGAGGTCAGCGAGCGCACGCGCTCGGGGAAGGTGATGGCAACCTCCTGCGCGATCATGCCGCCCATCGAGGCCCCGACCAGATGCGCGGTGCGGATGCCGAGCGCATCCATCAGCCCGATCGTGTCCCTCGCCATGTCGGCCAGCTTGTAGGGCGCTGCGACCGGGATCTTCAGGAAGCGGAGCTTGAGCAGTTCGAGCGCGGTCAGCCGCTTGCCGCCGCTCAGGCGGGAGGATTTGCCGATATCCCGGTTGTCGAATCGGATGACGCGAAAACCGCGCGCGGCGAGCTGGCGGCAGAACTCGTCGTCCCAATGGATCATCTGGGCGCCGAGGCCCATGATCAGGAGCAGCGGCTCGGCATTCGCATCGCCAAAAATCTCGTAGCAGATGTCGATGCCATTGGCGCGGATGATCTGCGGCGGCTGATGGGCGAGCGTGGTCACGGGCGTCCCCTGCTGGTGTCGCGGTCAGGAACCTCTATGCCACGGATTGACGCAGCGCAGAAGAGCCTCGGCGTCGCTGGTCGCGCCGCACTGTTGACCGATCAGCGGCAACGGTGTCGTATGGCACAAACAAGTGGAAGCGCGGCAAGCGCTCGAAATTGGTGTGGAGGAGCGCCGCATGGCCGACAAGGGCAACGACCCTGCCGTGATCTGGCAGACGATGATTGGCGAGATGGAGAAGGGGTTCAACTCCTTCGGCAACCAGCTCATGACCTCGCCGGAATTTTCCAAGGCGATGAACCAGGCCGGCGGCGTCGCGGCCGGCGCGCAGAAGCAGCTTGGCGAGCTGATGGAGAAATATCTGCTGGCGATGAACCTGCCGAGCCGCGCCCAGCTCGTCGGCATGGCCGAGCGCCTGCAATCGATGGAGAACCAGCTCAACGAGATCAAGACGCTGCTGCAGCAGGTGCACCACAATTCGCTGGCGCCGGACGACGGCCACGGCGCAACGCCTCGGCCACCGCGCACCAAGCAGCCGCCAGCGGAGGGAGGCAGCAAATGAATGCTCCCACCCCTTTTGATTTCGCCTCGATCTCCGAGCGGGTGCAGTCCGAGGTGCAGCGCGCGATCCAGCGCAGCATCAAGGGCGTCGAGTATTTCTCGAGCTCCGGCCCGTCGCTCGGCTCGACGCCGAAGGACGTGCTGTATTCGCGCGGCACCATGAACCTCTATCACTACCGGCCGCTGGCCGACGAAGTCTATCGCGTGCCCGTGCTGATCGTGATGGCGACCACCAACCGCGGCTACATCCTCGACCTGGTGCCGGGGCAGAGCTTCATCGAGTTCCTGCTCAAGCGCGGCTTCGACGTCTACATGCTGGACTGGACTGCGCCGAAGCCCGAGGAGAAATCGCTGCGCATGGAGGATTACGTCCTCGACTTCATTCCGGAATCGGTCCGCCGCGTGCAGCAGGATTCCGGCGAAAAGGACGTCTCGGTGATCGGCTATTGCTTCGGCGGCGTGCTGTCGCTGCTCTATGGCTCGATCTTCAGCGACGGGCCCATGAAGAACCTGATCTGCTTCACCACGCCGATCGATTTCCGCGAGATGAAGCTGTTCTCGAATTTCGCCGACCGCCGCTATTTCGACGTCGACCGCCTGATCGACAGCACCGGCAACATGCCGCCCGAACTGATCCTGCAATCGTTCGACATGTTGCGGCCGGCCGCGCGTGTCGTCGGCCAGATCCAGCTCTGGGACAACATCTGGAACGACGAGTTCGTCAAGTCGTACCGGATGTTCGATCGCTGGGCGACCGACACGTTGCCGCTCGCGGGCGAATATTTCCGCGCCATCACCAAGGACCTGATGTGGGACAACAAGCTCTACAACGACACCATGACCGTCGGCGGCCGCGAGGCCAAGCTTGCCGACATCAAGGTGCCGATCCTGCACGCGGTCGCCGAGCACGACCACATCGTGCCGTATGATGCGGCAAAACATCTGATCACCAAGATCGGCTCCGAGGACAAGGAGGAGGTGATGCTGAAAGGCGGTCACGTCTCGCTGGTCGCCGGCGCCAACGCAATCAAGCGGCTGTGGCCGAAACTGGACTCCTGGCTGGGCAAGAGATCGACCTAAGAAGGGTCGACTTGAGAGAGATCGACATGACCGAACAACGTTCCTATCCGCGCCGCGTCAAGACCGAAGCGGGCGACATCGAGTTTCGCCTGATGATTCGGGACCACGAGGCCGCGGTGCTGGCTTTCGCGCAGAAGCTGCCGACGCATGATCTCTTGTTCCTGCCGCGCAATATCAGCCAGCCGAAGGTGCTGTCGGCCTGGATCAACGAGATCGAGCGCGGCGACATCACGAGCCTGCTCGCGATCAAGGACGGCAAGGTGGTCGGTTGCGGCACCCTGGTGCGTGATCCGCACTCCTGGTCGCCGCATGTCGGCGAGATCCGGATGGTGGTGTCGCTCGACGTGCGCGGGCAGGGCGTCGGCCGGGCATTGTCGCAGGAGACCTTCGCCATCGCGCTCGGCGCCGGGCTGGAGAAGTTCTCGGTGCAGATGACCGTTGACCAGCGGGCGGCGATCGCCTTGTTCGAAAGCCTCGGCTTCAAGGCTGAGGCCCTGCTGCGCGACCATGTCCGCGACGTCGAGGGCAAGACCCACGACATCGTCGTGCTGGGGCACAATGTGGCGCAGGTCCGGGCCCAAATGGAGGCGTACGGGGTGTCCGACGCGGTCAGTGGTAATTAGAAACCGTTTTCTGCTGGTTCTCTAGGCAATCTGCCGGATCTTCGTGCTATTCACAGGTTCGTGATATCGCGCCGCAACATCTATGTTGCGACGCACCATGAGGTGTGTCATAACACCGTTGCCCCGGGCCAAACCGGACGGGGTGAGCCCATAGCTCAAACCTGAGGATGGAGAGACCCCAATGACCACCGAAACCAATTCCGTGCTGAACAGCGTCAAGGAAGCCTTCGCGCCCGTCACCGAGGCGTTCACCAAGCTTCAGAACCTGGAAGTTCCGGAAGCTGCCCGTGAGTTCGTGAAGAAGCAGGCCGAGGCCGCCAAGACCCGCGCTGCCGATGCCTATGCCGGCTCGGAGAAGGTGACCAACGTGATCGAGTCCGCTGTTGCCGGTTCGGTGACCGAAGCCGCCAAGATCAGCCGCAACATCCAGCAGGCGATCTACCAGGACGCCGAGGCGTTCTTCGCCGGCATCGACAAGCTCGCGTCCGCCAAGTCGCTGAGCGAAGCCGCCCAGATCCAGTCGGAGCTGGCCCGTGCGCGTGGCGAACTGTTCGTCTCGCGGGCGAAGGCCACCACCGAGTATCTCGGCAAGCTCGTCACCGATGGTGCGAAGACCGCGCAGGACAACTTCGCCAAGGTCTACGGCAAGACCGCCTGATCGCGCTTGCACTGACCGACTGCCCTTTTCGAAGGCCCGCCATTTGCGGGCCTTCTTTTTTGGCGGTGTCCTTCATAGCTCATGTGTCCACCGTCATTCCGGACGCCGCGAAGCGGCGATCCGGAATCTCGAGATTCCGGGTTCGTGCTTCGCACGCCCCGGAATGACGGCGGTGGGGCCATGCTATGCTTCATTCGTCACCCCTTTGAAACCCCATGACCCTTCCCGCCGCTCTCATCGCAACGCCCGTCGATGCCGAACGCGCGGCCGAGCTGCGGCGCGTCAAGTGGCTGGCGACCGGCGTGCTGGCGGCAACCTTCATCATCTTCATCGCAGCGAAGGCGCTGCTGCCGGTGCATCCGGTGTTCGGCTTCATCGCGGCATTTGCCGAGGCCGCGACCATCGGCGGGCTCGCCGACTGGTATGCCGTCGTCGCGTTGTTCAAGCGGCCGCTCGGCCTGCCGATCCCGCACACCGCGATCATCCAGAGCAATCAGGCGCGCATCGCCGAAAAGCTCGGCGAGTTCATCGAGAACAATTTCCTGGAATCCGGGCCGGTCGAGGCCAAGCTGCGCGAGATCGATTTCGGTTCGTTCATCGCCGACTGGCTGCGCGACCGCAAACGTTCGGAGGATCTCGCCCGCTTCGTGCTGCGGATGCTGCCCGAGGCATTCGCGGCGACCGAGAGCTCGGGGCTGATGCAATTCATCAGCCGTCGCGTCACGACGCAGGTGCTCTCGATCGACCTCGCGCCGCTTGCGGCCGGCGCGCTGCGCGGCTTCGTGCAGGAGGGCAAGCATGGCGGCCTGCTCGACGACATCCTGCGCGTGCTGCACCAGACGCTGACGCAGCAGGAGACCATGGCCGTGATCCGCGACAAGGTCCGCGCCGAGATGCCGACGCTCTTGAGGCTCTATCGCGCCGACAAGTTCGTGGTGAATCGGATCATCGCTTCCGCCACGAAATTCTTCGAGGAAGTGCGCAACGATCCGCAGCACCCGTTCCGCGGCGAGTTCGACCGCATGCTGCTGTCCTTTGTCGACCGGCTCGGCAGCGACAAGGCGTTCGCCGATCGCATCGACGGTCTCAAGCGCGATTTGATGGCGCGGCCGGAGCTGGCCAATCTCGGGCGCACCATCTGGGCCAACGTCAAGGACTTCATCGAACGCAGCGCCTCGGGCGAGTCGCAGGTGCTGCAGCATCAGCTGGCGCGAATGTTGGTCGAGGCCGGCGACGCGCTTGACGGCGACGCCGACCTGCGCGGCGAGATCAATCAGGGCCTGGTGGCCATCCTGCGCACCGTCGTCGCCGAGCAGAAGAGCGGCGTCTCGGGCTTCATCGCCGACCAGATGAAGAGCTGGGACATGGAGCAGCTGATCTCTCTGATCGAGGTCAATGTCGGCAAGGACCTGCAATACATCCGCTTCAACGGCGCGCTGATCGGCGGACTTGCCGGCCTCGCGCTTTACACCCTGGAGTACACGCTGCGGCTGCTGTGACCGATTGGGCACGAACGTCACTTTAGTTGTGGCAAGTGTGACCTGGGCCGCTTGCACGAAAGTGTCCGGTTCCCTAGCTTTTCAGGACAGATTGTTGCGTTGCGGAACGATTCCGCCGGGTTTGCGTCAATTCCGTTGACCCATTCTCGTTGGTGCCATTGCCGGCGGCCCTGCCGGAAGAGGAGCTGAAATGTCCGTTGCTGCGCAGACGCTACGCCCGCCGTCCAGGACGCTGATGTTTCTGGAAGGCCGCGCCATTCATGAGCTCGGCGCCTTTCTCGGTGCATTGCCGCTGCTCAGCCTCGCGCCGCGCGGCGATGGGCATCCGGTGCTGGTGCTGCCGGGGCTGATTGCCTCCGACATGTCGACCCGGCCGCTGCGCGACTTTCTCAGGAGCAAGGGCTACGCCGTCAGCGGCTGGCGCCAGGGCCGCAATCTCGGGCTTCGCGCCGGCGTGCAGGACGGGATGGTCGAGCTGCTGCAGGAGATGAATGAGACCACCGGCCGCAAGGTCTCGGTGGTCGGCTGGAGCCTCGGCGGCCTCTATGCGCGCCAGCTCGCCAAGATGATGCCGGAGCGCGTGCGCCAGGTGATCACGCTCGGCAGCCCGTTTGCCGCCGGCCCGAAGTCGACCAACGCGTGGCGCGTCTACGAGATGGCCAGCGGCCGCCGCGCCGACGAAGAGGACCAGCGTTTCGGCGGCTCGCTCGCCAGCGCGCCGCCGGTGCCGACCACCGCGATCTTCAGCCGCACCGATGGCGTCTGCGCCTGGCAGGGCTGCCGCGAGCAGTCCTCGTCGATGACCGACAGCATCGAGGTCGAGAGCAGCCATTGCGGCATGGGTCATCACCCGGCCGTGGTCTACGCGGTCGCCGATCGCCTCGCGCAGAAGGAAGGCGAGTGGGCGCCGTTCGATCGCAGCGGCTGGCGCAGCATCGTTTATCCCGATCCGAATCGCTGAGATCGCCTCCACGTCCATGGTTCGAGACGCGCGGCGTTGCCGCGCTCCTCACCATGAGGACCAAAGCCAGACCTCATCCTGAGGAGCGGCCTTTTGGCCGCGTCTCGAAGGATGCAGCCCGGCTGCTGGCTCGAACATTGTCGTGAATCGACAAAACGCGCTATGCGTTGCGCATGCCCCAGCCGCTTGCCCGCATCGTCGATCAGCTGAAGCGCGAGCCGTCACGCACGGGCTCGATCATCATCACCGTGTTCGGCGATTCCATCGTGCCGCGCGGCGGCTCGGTGTGGCTCGGAACGCTGCTCGAATTCTTCAAGTCGCTCGACATCGACGGCAATGTGGTGCGCACCGCGATGTCGCGGCTCGCCGCCGACGGCTGGCTCGAACGCAACAAGGTCGGCCGCAACAGCTTCTATCGGCTCAACGCCAGGGGCCGGCAGACCTTCGACACCGCGACGCGGCACATCTACGATCCGCCGCCGTCGGACTGGACCGGCCGCTTCGAGCTGCTGTTGATCGGCAATGCCGAGGATCGCGACGCCGCGCGCGAGGCATTGAAGAATGCCGGCTTCGGCAGCCCGCTGCCCGGCGTGTGGGTCGCGCCGTCGGGCGTGCCGATCCCCGTTGAGGCGTCGAGCGCGATCCGGCTCGAAGTCTCGGCGGAAGACGACAGCGGGCGCCGGTTGCTCAGCGAAAGCTGGCCGCTCGACCGCACCGCGGATGCCTATCTGAAGTTCATGAAGACGTTCGAGCCGCTGCACGGCTCCATCATCCGCGGCGAGCAGCTGAGCGACGCCGACGCCTTCACCGCGCGCATTCTCTTGATCCACCATTACCGCCGTGTCGTGCTGCGCGATCCGCTGCTGCCGTATCAGCTGCTGCCGAAGGATTGGCCGGGCAGGGCCGCGCGCAAACTCTGCGGCGAGATCTATCGCGGGCTGCTTTCGCCATCGGAACAATGGCTTGACGACCATGCAACCAACGAGGACGGGCCGCTGCCGAAGCCCAACGGGGCGGTGGCGCGCCGTTTCGAGGGCGTCTGAACATATTACAAAAACTTGTTGCATTTGAAAATTTGTGTTATATATTCCTGCCTAACAACACATTGGGAGGTCGGCCATGTATACGCAGGCGCTCAACTCATCCGACGGCGACGATCGCGGCGTCGAGGATGTCGCCCGTGCCAGTCAGTTCCAGGCCCGCATCGATGCCGACGAGCGCATCGAGCCGAACGACTGGATGCCCGCCGCTTATCGCAAGACGCTGACGCGGCAGATTTCCCAGCACGCCCATTCCGAAATCGTCGGCATGCTCCCCGAGGGCAACTGGATCACCCGCGCGCCGTCGCTGCGCCGCAAGGCCGCGCTGCTTGCCAAGGTGCAGGACGAATGCGGCCACGGCCTCTATCTCTACGCCGCCGCCGAGACGCTCGGCACCTCGCGCGAAGAGCTGGTCGACGCGATGCTCTCGGGCAAGGCGAAATATTCCTCGATCTTCAACTATCCGACGCTGACCTGGGCCGATATCGGCACCATCGGCTGGCTGGTCGACGGCGCCGCGATCATGAACCAGATCCCGCTGTGCCGTTGCTCCTACGGCCCCTATGCGCGCGCGATGATCCGCGTCTGCAAGGAAGAGTCGTTCCACCAGCGCCAGGGCTTTGAGATCATGGTGACGCTGTGCCGCGGCACCCCGGAGCAGAAGGCGATGGCGCAGAACGCGCTCGATCGCTGGTGGTGGCCGGTGCTGATGATGTTCGGTCCGCCGGACCAGGTCAGCCAGCACAGCGACACCTCGACCAAATGGAAGATCAAGCGCTTCTCCAACGACGAGTTGCGCCAGAAATTCATCGACGCCACCGTGCCGCAGGCCGAGTTCCTCGGGCTGACCATCCCCGATCCCGGCATGAAGCAGAACGCGAACGGCAATTGGGAACACAGCCCGATCGACTGGGACGAGTTCAAGCAGGTGCTCGCCGGCAACGGTCCCTGCAACCGCGATCGTCTCGCCGCGCGTCGGAAGGCGCATGAGGAAGGCGCCTGGGTCCGCGAGGCCGCGATGGCCTATGCCGAGAAGCGCAAGAGCCGCCAGCTCGCGCAAGCCGCAGAATAAGGGAGCGCTAGAGATGGCCACACCGAACGTTCCGCTCTGGGAAGTCTTCATCCGCAGCCGCAATGGCCTCGCGCACAAGCATGTCGGCTCGCTGCACGCGGCCGACTCGACGCTCGCCCTGCAGGCCGCGCGCGACATCTACACCCGCCGCGGCGAGGGGCTGTCGATCTGGGTGGTGCCCTCGAACGCGATCACCGCGTCCGATCCGTCCGAGAAGGGCATGATGTTCGAGCCGGCGGAATCCAAGATCTACCGCCACCCGACCTTCTACGACGTCCCCGACGAAGTCGGGCATATGTGAGTTCACTCCCCCTCATGGTGAGGAGCGCGCAGCGCGTCTCGAACCAAGAGGCCCCGTGCAGTGACCGCGGCCCATCCTTCGAGAAGCGCCTTCGGCGCTCCTCAGGATGAGGCTCGAGTGTGTTGATACAGGATATGGGAACATGGCAACCGCCAACATCGAAGTTTCCGAAACGCCGCTGGTGCTCTACGCGCTGCGCCGCGCCGACGATGCGCTGATCCTCGGCCATCGGCTGTCCGAATGGTGCGGCCACGCGCCCGCGATGGAAGAGGATATGGCGCTCGCCAATATGGGGCTCGACCTGCTCGGTCAGGCCCGTGAGCTCTACAGCTACGCGGCCAAGGTCGAGGGCCGAGGCAACGACGAGGACAAGTTCGCCTATCTGCGCGACGTCAGGCAGTACCGCAACCTGCTGCTGGTCGAGCAGCCGAACGGCGACTTTGCCCGCACCATGGTGCGGCAGTTCTTCTACGCGGCATTCGCCGATCTCTACTGGCGCGCGATGATGGCCTCGTCCGATCCGACATTTGCCGCGATCGCGGCAAAATCGGAGAAGGAGAGCGCCTATCATGTCAGGCATTCGTCGGAATGGATCGTCCGGCTCGGCGACGGCACCGAGGAGAGCCACCGCCGCGCGCAGGGCGCGATCGACGATCTCTGGGCCTATACCGGCGAGATGTTCGCGGTCGACGATAGCGAGCGCGGCCTGATCGACGCCGGCATCGCGATCGATCCCGCGGCACTAAAGCCACACTGGCTGAAGACGGTTACGGGCATCGTCAACGAGGCGACACTGTCGCTGCCATCGGGCAACTGGATGCAGCAGGGCGGCCGCAGTGGCAGCCACAGCGAACATCTCGGCCATCTCCTCAGCGAGCTGCAATCGATGCAGCGGACCTTTCCGGGTGCGACATGGTGATCGTTGCGCTCAGCGATGCCGATCTGCGCCGGCGCGCCTGGAGCGCGGCCGCGCAGGTGGTCGATCCCGAGATTCCGGTGCTGACCATCGCCGATCTCGGCGTGCTGCGCGACGTCGCGGTCCACGACGGTCATGTCGAGGTCGCGATCACGCCGACCTATTCCGGCTGTCCCGCCATGAACATGATCGCGCTCGAGATCGAGCTCGCGCTGGAGCGTGAAGGCATTCATCGCCCGAAGGTCCGCACCGTGCTGTCGCCGGCCTGGACCACCGACTGGATGAGCGAGGACGGCCGCCGCAAGCTCAAGGAATACGGCATCGCGCCGCCGCTGCCGGGCTCCTCGCGCCGCGCGCTGTTCGGCGAGCAGGCGGTCGCGTGCCCGCAATGCGGGTCAGGCGATACCGAACTGCTCTCCGAGTTCGGCTCGACCTCCTGCAAGGCACTGTGGCGTTGCAGGAGTTGCCGTGAACCCTTCGACTACTTCAAGTGCCATTGACCATGTCGACACCACGATTCCACCGCCTGTCCGTCAGCGATCTGCGCCGCGAGGCGTCGGACGCGATCTCGATGACTTTTGCGATCCCCGACGATTTGCAAGGCGACTACCGCTTCACGCCGGGCCAGTATCTGACGCTGCGCACCACGATGGACGGCGAGGAAGTTCGCCGTTCCTATTCGATCTGTTCCGGTCCCGATGACGGTGAATTGCGCATCGCGGTGAAGAAGGTCGACGGCGGCGCATTCTCGAACTGGGCCGCCGACGAGCTGAAGGCCGGCGACGAGCTCGACGTGATGACGCCGACCGGCCGCTTCGGTGTCGCCCACGCGCCAGGCGAGGCGCGGACCTATGTCGGCTTCGCCGCCGGCAGCGGCATCACGCCGATCCTCTCGATCATCAAGGGCGTGCTGGCGCGCGAGCCGGACAGCCGCTTCTTCCTGTTCTACGGCAACCGCTCGACCGAAGGCGTCATGTTCCGCGAGGCGCTGGAGGAGCTGAAGGACCGCTTCATGCAGCGGCTCTCGGTATTCCACGTCATCTCGGGCGAGGAGCAGGACATTCCGATCCTGCACGGCCGGCTCGACGGCGAGAAGGTGCGGGTGCTGCTGCGCTCGCTGGTGCCGGCCGATACGGTCGATCACGTCTTCGTCTGCGGCCCGGCCGCGATGAGCGAGACCATCGAGGCGACTTGCCGCGAGATCGGCATCGCCGACGAGCGCATCCATGTCGAACGCTTCGTCTCGGAGTTCGGCGGCAAGCCGCGTCCGAAGGTCGTCGTTTCC
>NZ_JAQOSR010000114.1:0-30316 GCF_046718885.1 Bradyrhizobium sp. UFLA01-814
AACATTATGAGCTTCCGCATCGACTCACGATAGGGCTGGTCGTCGTCGACGATAGATATCACTGTACGGTTCAACATTGCGGGTTCCAGGCACGTCCACCGACCGGCACGGCGACACCTCGCAGCATGCAAGTTAATGTCACGGACATTCCCCGATAGCGCAAGGCCGCCGTTCCTAAGCTATGGCTTAGGCTTTTGGCTATCCGCTTAGGCGACGGATATTGTTCATCGCGACAGATCGGGCGTAGAATGACGCCGGAAATAGGGAAAATGTGCTTCCTCAACGCAGGATTACCGAGAATGGGTGAGGCAGATCCCAGTGTCTTGGTTATCGATGACGATCCCGAGTTTCGCGACTCGGTCGTGCGGCTGTTGCGGACAGTCGGCTTATCTGCCCGACAATTTTCGTCTGTTTCAGATTTTCTCAAGGCCGATCCGCCGGACGGTCCCACTTGCCTGGTGCTCGATGTGAGAATGCCGGGGCGAAGCGGTCTTGAGCTTCAACGTGATCTTGTCACCGCAAACAGGCAGGTGCCGATCATCTTCATTACGGCGCACGCGGACGTACCGATGACCGTGCAAGCAATGAAGGGCGGCGCGATCGAGTTCCTCACAAAGCCATTTCGTGATCAGGACTTGCTTGATGCCATTCAAGCCGGCCTCGATCGCGATCGCGCCCGTCGCGAGAGTGATAGCGCATTGGCCGCGCTCAAGGATCGCTTCGGCACGCTCAGCTCCCGCGAGCGTGAAGTCATGCTCGGCGTCGTGGCCGGTCGCCTGAACAAGCAGGTTGCCAACGATATCGGCATCACCGAATCCACGGTAAAGGTACATCGCGTGAATCTGATGCGAAAGATGAAGGCGCGTTCGCTTCCCGAGCTCAGCCGAATGGCGGACCTTCTCAAGGTAAGACACCAGCAACCGCAAAGCTCCTGACCTCAAGGGGCATGTCGTCAGCTCTGTTGTGCGAGCGCAGCCGTCTAATCGCAAATTGTGTCTGCCGCGTTTTGCCGCGCCGTTGATTCCCTCCCTCACGTGCCCATCCGGCTAACGGACACGTCGCGCGATCGCTTCTAAGCGAACGCTTAAAACGGGCGGCGACAAGCGAACCGCACAATACCTGCGTGCAATCGACCGCAGTACCCCAAGCTGCCAGACTGCGCTCAACAAGGTTCTCGTTGGAAAGCCGCCTTTCTAACTAAGCGAGCTTACAATGCGCCCAGTTATCGGCCGCTCGGCGCAGCCCGAACCGGGATTTGATGTGCATTACGGCACTCTTAGTCCGGATAGGGATCGGCAATCGTGTTCCATCAACTTGACGGAGATCAACCGTGGAGCTTCATCAAGTTCGCTACTTCCTCGCTGTGGCATCCACGCTCAACTTCACCCGCGCTGCCGAGCAGTGCAACGTTGCGCAACCCGCCCTGACCAAGGGAATACAGAAGCTGGAGCAGGAACTCGGCGGCCAGTTGATCTACCGCGAACGCCGGCTGACGCAGCTGACCGACCTTGGAAAGGCAGTCCTTCCAATGCTGGAGCGCACTCTGGCCTCGGCAGAGGCGGTGCGCCGCAGGGCACAGGAGTTCCAACGCAAGGAGGTCGCGCCACTGAAGATCGGCCTCGCCCCATCGATCTCTGCATCGCTCGTCCTCGATCCGATTGCGGAGACAGCGAAGTTCGTGCCTGGACTTCACGTCGAGCTGCGCGAGGAGGCTGCTGAGAAGCTCGTCGACCTCTTGCTCAAGGGGGATATCAGCGCCGCAATGGTCGGGGAAGTGCAGGACATGCCTGCCCGCATCGACGATTGGTCACTGTTCGAAGAGCGCTATGTCGCGGTACTCGCGCCGACACACGAGCTTGCAAATCATTCCTCGCTCGGCATCGATGACCTCCGTGAGACCGTCTTGCTGGAACGCGCCGGATGCGACATCACCCCGAAGATTCAACAGTCGTATTTCCCTGAGGGGCCATTCCATCTTGGGCACTCCGGAAGCAATGACTTGCACGTGCAACATCTGGCTGCCGCTGGCTTCGGTGTGATCATCGCGCCCGAGCACATGCCGCGTCTCGCGACGCTCAGGACGATCCCGCTCGAAGGCGATCTGGTCTCGCGGGAGGTGCGGCTGTTGACAGTGCAGGGGCGCCGCTACTCGCCGGCGCTGGACGCTTTCGTCAAGGTCGCACGGCTTCGCGACTGGTCGGCCGTTGTTCGGACGGCGTGAAGATCGTGGTCCGTCGCGCCGGGCGAGTGGAATGGAAATGATAACGACCCGGCATTTCTAATGATTGGCGTCCCTGCTTACTAGTTGTCTAACCGAGCTGAGTGACTGTTGCACGGGACGGCGTAGCCGTTCTCTTGGATACATCCGCTCTCCGCGTCGCAAGAATCGGCTCGAGCAATCAAGTCAGCAGGAGTCTCCGATGTCGTTCCGCTTCATCACCAAGTCCATCCACGCCTACCTGATCGACTACCCCGTTGCGATCGCCTTGATCGCGGCACCGTTCGTCCTGAAGCTCGGCCAGAGCGGGCCGGCCGCGATGTGGCTCTCGGTTGTCGCCGGTGCGGCCGCCCTGCTGCTGGCCGCGCTGACCGACCATCCGACCGGGCTCGTGCGCATTATTCCCTACTGGTTGCACCTTTGGGTCGATCGGGCCGTTGGGGTGGTGTTTGTCATTGCTCCGTTTGCCTTCGAATTCGCCGGGCTTGACGCCTGGTACTACTGGGTTCTCGCCGCCGCCGTCCTGATCACGACCTCAGTCCTGAACGCGCCCGAGAAGCCGGTTGCGATGCATTCGGAGTTCGGCAGGCGCGCCGCTGGTTGAAGGCGCCAATGATGCAATCGAGGGCGAGACATTGCTAAGTTTCGTCCGCTGGCGTTCGTCCCGAATGGGCGCGTTAGAGGCATGGACCGGATCATCCTTTTGAACGTCGATGGGTGGAAGGCTTGCGCGGTGCAAGCCTTCGAGCGGTGCGGCCAGATCCTCTAACGTCCGTGGAGTACGGCGGGTGACGATAACGACCGTCTATCGACTCCATGGCGAGAGGTGATTTCCCTCGCCGAGGTTGCAAGATCACCCTCCAAAGGCAAGGCCCGCTCAATCTCTTGATCAGCGCCGCGATAGCGTGGCGCCGATTATAGGCGTTGATCGGACGAAAAAATGGTTGCGAAAGAGAAAGACACAGATGTCCCAAGAGAGATATGACATCGTCATTGTCGGCGCGGGTGCGGCCGGCTGCGTGGTCGCGAGTTATCTCGCCGAACACACCGATGTGTCGATCGCGCTGATCGAAGCGGGCGAGATGGATCGCGATCCGTTCATCCACATTCCGGCGGGCTTCGCCAATATACTGGTTCACGACCGGCATGTCTGGAAATACGACACAGTTCCCCAGCACGGCAAGAGCCGAGCATATCGCTCGGGCAGGGTGCTAGGCGGGGGCTCCTCGATCAACGCGATGTGCTATGTGCGTGGCCAGATACGCGACTTCGCCGCGTGGCAAGATGCAGTCGGCGACACCGGTAAATGGTCGTATGAAGACCTGCTTCCCGTCTTCATGGCACAGGAGCGCAACGACACCTTCCACGACGAATATCACGGCATCAATGGTGGTCTGGCGGTGCAGTTGCCGAAGGGCATCAACGAGCTGAACCAATATTGCCTCAAGGCCTTCCAGGAGTATGGGATTCCCTATAATCCCGATTATAACGGCGAGAGCCAGATCGGTGTCTCGCCGGTGCAGTCGACGGTCGGAAATCAGCGCCGGTGCAGTGCAGTCGACGCCTATCTGCGTCCGCACCTCGTCTCAGGCCGCGTCACTCTCCTCACCAGCACGACCGTCGTTCGGATTCTTATCGAAAACGAGCGGGCTGTCGGTGTCGAGATGAAGGGCAACGGTCTCGAGAGGATCACGGCCGGCGAGGTCGTGCTGTCGGCCGGGGCCGTCCATAGCCCGAAGATTCTCATGCACTCGGGTATTGGACCAGCCAGGCAACTGCAGCAGCACGGCATTGCGGTGATCGTCGATGCTCCGGGAGTGGGCGAAAATCTTCACGATCACCCGATGGTGCCCGTTCGTGCCTATGTGAAGGGCGATCTGGGCTATCAGGCCGCCGCGCAGGGGCTCGGCACCGTCAAGGCCGGCCTGCGCTATCTCATCACCAAGGATGGCCCGGCCTCGGGCAACGGTATCGAGACAGTTACCCATTGGAATCCGTCGGACTTCGCCGCCGACCCCACGATCCAATGTTATCACGCCCCTATCATCTTGAACGAGCAACTCGGCCCGACCGGCGACCGCTCGGGCGTCACTTTCGAACTCGTGGTGCTTCAGCCCAAGAGCCGTGGCTGGGTGCGCCTGGCCGATAGTGACCCGACGTCGATGCCCCTCATCAACCCGAACTTCGTCGGCGAGGAGGAGGATCTGAGGGCCGCGGTGCAATCGGTGCGCGCGATCCGTGAGGTAATGGCCCAGGAGTCGCTGGCGTCGGTGATTGAGCAAGAGATGGATCCTGGCTCGCAGGTCCAGTCGGATGCGGAGATCGGCGAGTGGGTGAAGCGTGTCGTGACGACGATGTGGCATCCGGTCGGCACGTGCCGGATGGGGCAGGATGAGAAAGCGGTGGTCGACGCGAGGCTCAGGGTCCGCGGGGTCGAGGGCCTGCGGGTGATAGACGCCTCGATCATGCCGAACATCACCAGCGGCAATACCAACGCTCCGACCCAGGCGCTTGCGCGCCACGCCACGGCGATGCTGGTCGACGATCTCAAGCGGGCCTAGCGAGCTCTGTTGAAAGCCGGCGACCCCGACGGTACCAGCCTCCCGCCCATGCCCGCGAGGGTATGCGCGGGAGATGGCTAGATATCCTTCCGGGCATCGTCATGCCTGGCCATCCGCCGATAGTCGCTCGGATCTCGATCGTACGCTTTTCGAAAAGCGCGCGCGAAACTTGAACGGCTCTCGTACCCCGCATTTTGAGCAACAACGTCGATCGACGTCGTCGTCGTCGCCAAATCGATCGCAGCCTGGCGCATTCTCAAGTCCCGCAGGATCGCCATCGGGGTTCGTCCAAAGACTTCAGAGAATCGGGCCATGAACGCCGAGCGGCTCAATCCCGCACTGTGTGCCAAGCTTTGAACCGAGTGGCCGGCTCCAGGCCGCGCCACCATTTCCGCAAAGGCGCGGGAGAGCTGCCTGTCGGCAAGTATCGAGAATCGCTCAGTCCAGCGCTCGGATGATCTGAGGGACCGTCGCACCAATGCGACGATGATCTGCTTGAGCAGGGACGCGGTCATGGCTCCAACGCCGACCTCTTGCTGCAACAGCTCGTCCATGGCTTCGCGAAGCTTCAGATCGATCCTGTCTGCGGGCTCGAACTGCTCGATCACCGGCTCCCGGAGGTCTGCGAACAGCCTCACGGACTGGCCGAACGATGCGTTAAAAAATCCGCATATCTGAACAATTTCGGGGAGCTCGTTTGGCACCGCGACGCGGAGGATGCCCTCTTGACGCGTCCAGCAGTCTCTCGAAATGAGCTTCGGTGGCCCGCCGTCTCCGTCAACCTCGATCGTGAAAGGCGTGTTTGGCGGCACGATGATGAGCAAGTGAGGGCTCAACTGTATCTTTGGTCCGCCGTTGATCGAGATGTGTCCGACGCCACTCAAGTTGTAGTGGATCCCGGGTGCGTCGATCATTCCCATCTCGACTCGATGGCTGCGGGGCACCAGAAGCTCGGTCAGCGCGATGACGTCGATGTCGAGGTCCTGCATCAGGTTGTTGAGGTCTGTTGCAGACAATTTGACAGTCGAGCGCGCGGGCGGAAAGGCGTTCTGCCCGACGACAGCCTGCGCTAGAACCGCTTTCGTGTGCATGACCGTAGTGGCCCTCTACTGTCTGGCTAATGGCGCCAGTCGTGCTTTGAAGCCTGTTCTCCAGCGACGGTGTCGCCCTACTCGCGCGCGCCGTTGACCGATCGTCGTCCCGGAATCGATAGAGCAATCATGATCAGAACGTCCTGGTAGGGAAGTGAAACTCTTGCAGGTCCAACCTGAACCACCTTCAGATCGAGGCAGTCGACCGGAACGAGGGTGTTCGACGCCGCATTGCGGAGCGCAGCTACGGGCTAGCCGAAACGCTGCGGCGCGGTGATGACGAGCAAGGACTAGGACGACGACTTAAGCGAATCCGTATCGATCGGCAGGCTGCGAACACGTTTGCCGGTAGCGGCAAAGATCGCATTGGTCACCGCAGCACTGACGATGGCCGTCGGAGCCTCACCAACGCCACCCGGAGCCTCCGCGTTCTTGATCAAATACGTCTCCACCTCCGGTACCTCGTCGATGCGCATCGGTAGATAGCTGTCGAAGTTGCTCTGCTCGACCCGCCCATCCTTGAAGGTGATCGAGCCATGAAGTGCGGCGGTCAGTCCGAAAAGTGTTCCACCCTGGATCTGGGCTTCGATCGTGTCTGGGTTGACGTGCATGCCGCAATCAAGTGCGCAGATGATCCGCTTGACTTTGACAGAGCCATCGGCCGCCACTTCGACCTCGGCGACCTGCGAGACGTAACTTCCGTACGCGAATTGGACCGAAATCCCGCGGCCGTGCCGCGGAGGAAGTGGTGATCCCCAGCCGGCTTTCTCTGCGGCAAGCGACAATACGGCAAGCGCGCGCGGATTGTGGCTAAGCAATTCCTTTCGATAAGCAACCGGATCCCGCTTTGCGGCATGGGCGAGCTCATCCATGAAGCTTTCGACCACAAACACGTTGTGAGTCGGTCCGACGCCGCGCCACCAGGACGTCTTGACGCCGCGAGGCTCGACTTGGACATAGTCGACATGGATGTTGGGCAGCGCATAGGGCGGCTCGGCAGCCGCTTCGACCGCATCAGGGTCCAGCCCATCCTTGATATATGGGGGATAATAGCGAGCGAAGATCGAGGAGCCGGCGATCCGGTGTGTCCAGGCAACCGGCCTGCCGGCGACGTCAAGACCGGCCGACAGCCGATCGAGATAGTAGGGCCGATACATGTCGTGCTGAATGTCTTCCTCGCGACTCCAGATCACCTTGACCGGGCCGTCGACGTGCTTGGCGATCTTGACGGCAAGCACGGTGCCATCGGCCTCCAGCCTCCGGCCGAAGCCACCGCCAATCAGATGATTGTGAATTTTGATCGCATCCTTCGGCAAGCCGGTGAGTTCGACCACCAGAGCTTGCGTGATGGTCGGCGCCTGTGTCCCGACCCAGATGTCGCAACGATCCTTCTGCAGATGAACGGTGCAGTTCATCGGCTCCATCGCCGCATGAGCCAGGAAAGGCACCTGATAGATGGCGTCGAGCCGTTGCGCCGCCGCAGCAAGAGCCTTGCCTGCATCCCCATCGCTGCGGGCTACCACGCCCGGCTTGCTTGATTCTTCCTCCAGTTGCCTGACGATGTCGGCGTTGTTGACCTTGCCGTTCGGCCCATCGTCCCACGTGATGGAGGCAGCCTCGAGTCCCTTCTTCGCCGCACCCATGTGATCCGCCACCACGGCGACAGCCTCATCGATGTTGACCACCTGCCGGACGCCCTTCACCGCCAGTGCGGCTTTCTCGTTCACTGTTTTCGCCTTGCCGCCGAGCACAGGCGAGATGGCAACCGCGGCAACCGTCATACCAGGCAGCCGTACATCGATGCCGTAGAGCGCGCGCCCATCGACCTTTATCGATGAATCCACGCGCTTGGCACGCGTGCCGATCAGCGCGAAATCCTTCGGATCCTTCAATTTTACGCTTGCTGCGGCCGGAACAGGCAGTTTCGCGGCATCATCCGCAAGTTCGCCGTAGCTCAGATGTTTCGAGCCTGACTTATCGAACACGATGCCGCCCTTGGCGCGGCAAGTCGCTGGATCGACATTCCAGCGCTTGGCGGCTGCCGCAATCAGCAGATTGCGACCGACTGCCCCTGCTTGACGCAGCGGCGTCCAGAAAGCCCGCACCGAAGCGGAACCGCCTGTGTTCTGAATGCCTATGATCGAGTTGACGTAAAGCGCGTGATTCGGCGGCGCATGCTGAACCTGAATCTGGTCCAGTCTGACTTCCAGTTCCTCAGCGAGAAGCATCGACAGCGACGTGTAAACGCCCTGTCCCATCTCGACCATCGGCATGATCAGCCTGACGGCGCCGGTTGGATTGATCCGAGTGAATCCGTTCGGCGCGAAGGTACCCACGACCTCGTTTTCGACCACCTGCGAAGCGGACGCCGCAAAGACGGATTCAGGGCTCGTTCCGGTGAATGCAAAGCCAAGCAGCAAGCCGGTGCCTTGGAGAAAGGAGCGCCGCGACATCGCCGTTTCGTTGCCTCGGCCCTTCAGAATCTGCCTATCCATGGTCTCAAGCTCCCGCTGCGCGCTTGATCGCGGCGCGAATGCGCTGGTAGGTCCCGCAACGGCACACGTTGCCTGACATCGCTGAATCGATGTCCGCGTCGCTCGGCTTCGGAGTGTCTTTCAGCAAGGCCGCCGCCGACATGATCTGGCCGGACTGGCAGTAGCCGCACTGAACCACCTCCAGCTCGAGCCACGCCTTCTGCAAGGCCGCGCCTTGCGGCGCCTGGCCGATCGCCTCGATCGTGGTGACCGCGCTGTCGCCGACGCTGTCAACCGATGTCTGGCAGGAGCGGACCGCTTGGCCGTCGACATGCACGGTGCAGGCGCCGCACAGCGCCTGGCCGCAACCGAACTTGGTACCGGTCATGCCGAGGACGTCGCGCAGCACCCACAGCAACGGGATGTCGCCGTCGACATCGACTTTATGTGATGTGCCGTTGATCTTTAACGTGAAAGCCATGGATGCCTCTCGAGCGCGTTGGGAGCGGGGAGCACCCACGCATTGGAAGTCCCCAACATGATCCAGTCGCCTGATGCGGCCTGGTCCGGCGGATTGAGGTTGCGCTAGCGCTACTCGATGGGGTCTCGCGATAGCGACGCCCATTGATCGCAGCGCGGAACGAAATCTTCTAATAGCTGTCATGTATGGTTTCCATGACAGCGGGGAATACTGCCGCGGTGGCACCGTGCGCCGTTCGTGAATCATGGCAGTGCAGGTGAAATCAGCGCTGGGAAACCTTGGTCACGTGATAGGATGCCGAGCATGCGAAAACGGGTCATGGACGCGCTCGCGTGTGCGTATCGGCGCGGGTCGTCGATGAAGAGGAAGTGAGTAAGTGTCGAAGTTTGTTGATTTGTATCGTTCCGATTATGTGATGCAGGCTGTTGAGCGACAAGTGAATCCACGAACGGGTCGATGATGCCGGACATCTTGAAGAAAATCGAAAGCTATAAGCGCGAGGAGATTGCTGCCTCCAAACGTGCTCGTCCTCTCGCGAGCATCGAGGCTTGCGCCAAAGCGGCGTCGCCACCGCGCGGCTTCTTCCGTGCGATCAAGGAAAAGCATGGCGCCGGCGACTATGCGCTGATTGCCGAGATCAAGAAGGCTTCGCCATAGAAGGGCCTCATCCGCGCCGACTTCGATCCGCCCGCCTTGGCAAAAGCCTATGAGGCCGGAGGCGCGGCGTGCCTTTCGGTGCTGACCGATACGCCGTCGTTCCAAGGGTATCTCGACTTCATGGTCGCGGCGCGCGCCGTAACCAATCTACCAGTGCTGCGCAAGGACTTCATGTTCGACACCTATCAGGTTGTCGAAGCCCGCGCTCACTGCGCCGACTGCATCCTGATCATTATGGCCGCGCTCGACGATGCGGCCGCCCGAGATATCGAGGACGCGGCGATCTCGCTGCAGATGGATGTCTTGATCGAGATCCACGACCGGTTCGAACTCGACCGCGCGCTGAAACTCCGCTCGCCCATGATCGGCGTCAACAACCGCAATCTACGTACGTTCGAGACGACGCTCGCGACAAGTGAGGCGCTGGCGCCGCTGATCCCGGAGGAGCGGCTGATGGTCGGGGAGAGCGGCATTTTCACGTCGGACGATTTGGCCAGGCTTGAGCGGGTCGGCATGTCGACTTTTCTTGTCGGCGAGAGCCTGATGCGTCAGTGCGATGTAGCGGCTGCAACCCGCGCGCTGCTGGAGCGGAACAAGCCAACGACAGCGGCGGAAATACCCTCCGCGCGAACCGAGCCATCCTCTCGATGAGCCCGCGGCCCAAAGCCGAAGCGTTGAATTGAATTAGCGCGGTACGCGAAAGTACCAGCGTTATTTGACGTGCCTCGAATAGTAGGTTCCAGCTTTGGGAGGCAAAATTCTCCTTATCTTTCAATGGAGATTGACCGACACTCTCTCCGCCAAGTCGAGCTTCCGTTCTGTCCCTTCCGGCGGACCGAGCGCCCCTCAAGCTATTGTTTCAACGAGTAATTTGAGATGGTTGCAGGTCCCCGCAACCAAAATCCGGACCGACCGGTTCCGATAAAATGGCCCGCATTTCGCGGGCCATTTTTGTTTTGGAGGACAATCGGGCCTCGTGTCGTCGACTGATTGGGCGCAGATCGCGGCGTTTCCACAACGCGGGGCCGCTCCCTAGACGATGAAATGGAATTCGTGCCACGCACTCCAGCTGATGCCATCGCTGGCGCGAACCCAGAGGTCGTCAGGTACGGTGCCGCCCTGGAATGTCGTGCTGGCAATTTGAGCCGCGCTGACGTTGATGGCGGTGCCGGTGGGCTGCGCAGTCCCGCCAATGCTCCAGTGGCCGCTGCTTGCCGACGGCGTCGAATCCCAGAATTGGTACTGTGCCATACTGTCGCCGTCGGCATCCGTGACTGAAAACAGGCTCAATGCGGCCACGCTCTGATTGGCCGTCGCGTGGAAGTCGGACGCCGTCACGACGGGAGCGCTGTCAACCGGTGCGGTGACGTGAAATTCCTTCCACGCCCCCCAGGCAAAGCCGTCGTAAGCCCTCACCCAGAGATCGTCCGAACCCGAGCCGCTTTGAAAGCTTGTGCTCGAGAGCTGAGCTGCCGTGACATTGATGGCAGCATTGGTGCCTTGGGCGACTCCCCCGACCACCCAGTGCCCGCTGCTCGCATCCACCGTCGAATCCCACACCTGATAATTCGTGATGGTGTCGGCAACGATACGATCACCCAGTACGCCTTCTGGGATACCGGCGGAAACGGCCATTGGGTTGTGAATGGCGTCGCCCAGGCCGCCAACACCGAGATCGATGTGAGCGCGGCGAACCTGTCACAGGTGAGCTACGTCTTCGGACCCGGTGGCTCGCCATCGGATACGCTCTGGGTGCGGGCGAATGACGGCAGCATGTGGAGTTCCTGGAAGAGCTTCACGGCCACCGCAACGAACCAGGCGCCAACAGTCGCGGTCTCGAACGTAACGACGGTCTCGGGGCAGGTCTTCGCGGCTTCGAGCCTGGTCAGCGCGACGGACGCGGACGGCGATACCATAACGAAATATGCGTTGTGGGATTCCAACACGAACGGGCGTTGGAACGTCAACGGAGTGAACCAGTCTGCGAATACGGAGATCGACGTCACTTCGGCACAACTTGCCCAGACGACCTATCAGGCCGGCTCCGGCACCGACCAACTCTGGATCCGGGCGTATGATGGCAGTGCGTGGGGTGTCTGGCAGCCTTTCAACGTAACGGGAGAGAGCCCCAGCAGCGCCACCATTGCAGCGGGAACGACCCTGGAATTGACGGGGGCTTCGAACGCCGCCGTTACGTTCCTGGGCGGCACGGGGACGCTGAAGCTCGACAATTCCGCGAGCTTCACCGGAACCGTCGCCGGGATGACCGGTTCGGACGCGATCGATTTCGCGAATATCAATTTCGCGACCGTTCAGACGCCGACCTTCAGCGGTGACAGCACGCACGGAACGCTCACGGTGACGGACGGCACTGTCACCGCCAGTATTGCGCTGCTGGGCAACTACATGGCTTCCACATTCACGGCCTCGAGCGACGGCCATGGCGGTACCTCGGTTGTCGATCCGCCGGCGATGCAAGTCAGTCAGCTTGCGCAGCCGCAGCATGCGTAAGGGCTTGAGATAGGGCGGCTGTGGAGGGCCTGTTGCGGGCCCTCCGCAACCAAAATCGCTCAGCCGGCAAAGATGAAAAGGCCCGCCTCCTGGCGGGCCTTTTCTTGTCTTGCAGCGCTTCCGGAATGCCGCGCAACACCGAACGCCTGGTTGCCCAGCGCCTGATCACGGCGACGAGCTGCTGCAAGCCGCCTCCGTCGCCACGTCGTCCACATTCGGGTCGGCCGCGGCCGTGGCCCAGGCGAGCTCGACCAGGGTCACGATCCGCCGGCCGGCACCGTCGAGCTGGCAGACGATCAGGCCTTGTTCCTCGATGTAGGTGAGAAGATGCCGGGCGCGGCGCAGCGAATGCGTGCCGTAGGCGCGAGCGATCGCGGCATCGCTCGGGCAAGGCCAGCCCTCCTTCGCGGCGCGGGCGATCATCATGAAGACGCCCTGCATGTCCTCGGGTAGCAGGGCTGCACGCAGCGAGACATCCTGCCAGACGTCGTCCTCCGCCATCTCGGTGCCGAGCCCGGCGCGGGCGCGCGTCAGCATCCGGCGGAAATCGGTCAGCTCCGGCACAACGGCGCCGAGACCCTCGATCCGGCAGCGGACCACGAACTCCTGATAGAGCACGCCGATGGCGCGGAAGCCGGCGTCGGGCTCGGCGAGGATGGCGCGCAGGATACGGTCCAGCCGCTCACGCCGCTCGGCCAATTGCTCGGCGCTCGGCGGTGGCTCCGCAGCTTCGGGATCTGGCTCAGGTGCCGGCTGCTTGGCGGCCATCAACTGGCTGAGCAGGTCCGGCGACGGCGCCCGGCGCGGAAGCCTGGCCGCTATTTCGGGCGGCGGAGCGGCCAGGATGATCGCGCGTGCGTCCTCCAGTGCCGCTTCAGGCAGCGGCATCAACCGCGGCGCCGCGTTGCGCGGCTGGGTGTCGGTCGGACCGATGCGCAGGCCCAGCGGACGGCGGGACAGCGCAGGTCCGAGCGCCATGAATTGCCCGCGCTCGAGGTCGCGGAAGGCTTCCGCCTGCCGCCGTTCCATGCCGAGCAGGTCGGCGGCGCGCGCCATGTCGATATCGAGGAAGGTGCGGCCCATCAGGAAGTTCGACGCTTCGGCCGCGACATTCTTGGCGAGCTTCGCCAGCCGCTGGGTTGCGATGATCCCGGCAAGCCCACGCTTGCGGCCGCGGCACATCAAATTGGTCATCGCGCCGAGCGAAAGCTTGCGCGCTTCGTCGGACACCTCGCCCGCGACCGCCGGCGCGAACAGCTGCGCCTCGTCCACCACCACCAGCATCGGATACCAGTGGTCGCGGGCGACGTCGAACAGCCCGCCGAGGAAGGCCGCGGCGCGCCGCATCTGGTTCTCGGCGTCGAGCCCTTCGAGATTGAGCACCGTGGAGACGCGATGGATGCGCACGCGCTCGCCGGCGACCTGCAGGCTGCGCTCGGTGTGGTCCTCGGCGTCGATGACGAGGTGGCCGAATCGCTCGGCCAGGGTGACGAAATCACCTTCGGGATCGATGATGGTCTGCTGCACCCAGGGCGCACTCTGTTCCAGCAGCCGTCGCAGCAGATGGGATTTGCCGGAACCCGAATTGCCCTGCACCAGGAGGCGTGTCGCCAATAGCTCCTCGAGGTCGATGGCCGCCAAAGCGCCGGCCGTCGTTTGTCCCATCTCGATCGCTACGGTCATGTCCCGACTCAAATTGCCCTTGCGGAGAGGCGGCTTAACAAGCTGATCGCGCCGCGTCGAGCGAACCGCACCATCATCCCCAGGCACGGCCGGGAAGCGGACAATGCTGATGCTCGCCAGACGAGATGAAGATTGATTGAGCCACTACAACGTGTTTAGCTTGAGTGTCTGATGTAGATTTTTTCGAACAAGTTCCTGTTCAGCTGCGCGATCCGGCCCGGTTCGGATCTGCTCCCATTCAATCGGCCCGTCGAACTCGATGTCTGAGTTCAACTACGACGCATTCATTTCCTACCGCCGCTCCGACGGGATTGCCGTTGCACGGTGGCTCAGGCGCACGCTTGTCGGCTTTCGCCTTCCCGCAGTGCTGCGCGGCGCCTATGCGAAGAAGCTGCGCGTCTATCTCGACACGGCCTATGAGCGCGGCACCAGCGACTTCTACCAGCAAAGCATCAAGCCGGCGCTGCTCTCCTCGCGATACCTGATCGTGGTGGCGACGCCGGATGCGATGCGGCGGCCGGGCGGCGCCGAAGACTGGATCGAGCGCGAGATCAGGGATTTCACCGCTGGTCCTGCGGCCGGCAATGTCATCGTGGCCAGGGGCGCAGGCGACTTCGACGGCCCGCTGCCCGGAGGCTTGAAGGAAGCCTTCCCGAACATCGAGATCGTCGATCTGAGAGGCGCGGGACCATTGTGGTTCCTGAGCTTCTCACGGGTGGTCCGCCTGAGCGCGGAAAAGCTGAAGATCGTCGCGCCCCTGCTCAACATACCGCCGGAGGAGATGCCCCGGCTCCGGCAAGAAGAGGAGAGGCGGCAGCAGACGCAGTTGGGCGCGGTCGCGGGCGCAACCCTGGGAACGCTTGTCGCCGTTGGTAGTCTTAGCGTGCTGGCCTTGATCAATCAGTACAAGGCCATCCGCGCCAACGATGACAGCATGTTCGCGGCTTCCAGCATGATTGGGGAGGCGGCCAATCTGAGAGCCGACGATGCCGACGCCTTGCGGACACGCCGGCTCATCATCGGCCGCGGTTGCGATCTGCTCGACAAGGCGGATCAAGGGACAGCGAGCGATCCTCCGATCAACGGGATCGTGACCTGTCGGCTCGAGCGCGGCGCCCACCGTGAAGCGCTTCACGAAGACAAGGAGGCGCGGAAGGAATTCGGCGACGCCATCGAGCGCGCGGCGCTCAGTCATCAGGGCCGCGCACGCGTCGACTCGGCGCTGGCGCTCCTGCAGGCCCGGCAAGCCTATGCCGAATATCTGGTGCGGCAAAAGGATATGGACGGCGCCGGCCGCGCATTTGCCGATCTGCTCGATGACAGCAGGCGGCTCGGCAAGGAGCATGATGGGCGCGCCCAGTTCATCCGGTTCGAGGCCGAGGCGCTGGGCCAGACGGGCGACCTGCACGTCGCCGCAAATCGCCACCAGGAGGCGGCGGACAGCTACGACGCAGGTGCCGATGCGTTGAAGCGCTTGCTCGACGCCCGCAAATCCGACGGTCGTACCGAGGATTATCAGATCGTCGGATGGCGGGTGCGCCTGTTCCGGCTGGCGGGTCAGCAATATGCCGCGCTGGACCGGCTCGATCCCGCGGCTGAGCAGTTCAAGCTTGCGGTCGGTGCCGGCTCATCCGATGACGGCAAGCCCGCGGACGCATCTGTCGCGTACGAAGTGGCGATCGCGCAGGCATACCTTGTCCTGGTTGAGCGCAAGCGCGGAAATGCCGCCGCTGCCGCAGATGCCAAACAGGCGGCCCTCAACACCATCGACGCGGTCGCCGGCTCCAAGGCGAGGGCCGGTCTCAAGCAGCGCGCGGCCGATCTCAAGCGCTGGATCGAGCAGCAGGGGAGCTGACGATGGATATCCCCGGCAGCGCGCGCCTTGTCACCGCGATGCTGGCATCGTTTGTGGTGAGTGCGACGGTGCTCGGTGGCGCCGGATATTCAGCGTCGCGTATCCTGGTCGCGCCGCAGCGAGACGTCTTCCGGGCCGCGGCGTTCGACATGGAGTTGGCACACGGCTGGTGGTGCGAACAGGACGACACTGAGTTCGTCTGCTCCCCGCCCGGCAAGCCTCCCCGTGCGGCAATCGCGATCATTGCCATGAAGGAACGCAACGAGCAGGACAATCTGCAGGCCTACGAAGACCATCTGAAGCAGCGGCAACGGATCGGCGACGAAGGCACGGGCAAGCTGTCCGACATCCGGTTTGTAAAGCGCAACGTGATCGGTTCGCACCAATGGGTCGAGGCGCTGCATTACGGCTCCGAACTGGCAAATTTCGACACCTACTATCTCGCCACGAATACATCCGAGCTCGGCATTCTCGTCACCTTGTCGGTCCACAAGGATTACGCCGAGAAATATGTGACCGAGCTCAAGCAGATGATTGAAACGCTCAAGATCTATCAAAGGTGAGACGTTCCCGGACACATGCCGAAACATTCGTGCGCGGTGTGGCGTGCGCCTTGGCAAATACGGTCGTGAACCACGCCGGGAATTCTCTATCTCTCGGTGGCGAAGCTGCGCAAGGCGCCGGCGCGTCCGCCGGTTGCAACGGCGCAGCCGCCGCGCGTTCGTCCTAGGGCAACACGCGTTCGCGCTCTCGCGTGACGCCGAAGTGATCGGCGTCGCTATTCTTGTGCCGGATACCTCCGTCCCGTTTGCCGGTGGTGTCTCGTCGCACAAACCTCGGCATAGTCCGCCGCATAGAAGAAACGTGCGAGGAAACATGACTGAGAGTATCGTTGATGCCGTTGCACCGTCGGTCGCAGCGCCTGGCGCAGTGTCGCCGCGAAAAGTGTTTTGGGCGACCTGGTTCGGCTGGATGCTCGATGGCTTCGATTCCTCGATGTACGCCTACATCCTAGTCGGCGCGCTGAGCGAATTGCTGCCGGCCAGCGGCATCGAGCCGAGCAAGGCCAATATCGGCATCTATGGCGGGCTGTTGTTCTCGATCTTCATGCTGGGCTGGGCCTGCTCGATGGTCTGGGGCTGGGCCGCGGACCGTTACGGACGGGTCAGGATCATGTGCTGGACGGTGCTGGTCTACTCGCTGTTCACGGCGCTGTGCGGGCTTGCGACCGGGATCGTGATGTTCGCATTGTTTCGCTTTGTTGCCGGCTTCGGCATCGGCGGCGAATGGGCCGCGGGCACGCCGCTGCTGCAGGAATCCGTGCCGGAGAATACGCGGGTGCGGCTCGCCGGATGGCTGCACACGGCGACGCCGACCGGGCTGTTCCTCGCCGCCGCCGTGACGCTTGCGATCGGCAGCACGCTCGGCTGGCGCGGCATGTTCCTGCTCGGCATTCTGCCCGCGCTCCTGATCGCGTATCTGCGCAGCAACATTCCCGAGCCCGAGCGCAGCGCTGCGCGCGAGCAGCCGTCGGTCGCGGCCTTGTTTGCCGGCGACCAGGCGCGCACCACCTGGGCCGCGGCGCTGATGATGGCCTGCATCATCTTCGGCCTGTGGTCGTCGAACTTCTGGGCCCCGACCGTGATCTCGACCAAGCTGGTCGCCGCGGGCGCGACGCCCGCGCATGCGCAGGAGATGGGCGCGGTGGCCGGCCTGATCACCAATGTCGGCACGCTGATAGGCTGCCTCCTTGTGCCATGGCTAACCACCTGGCTCGCCAGCCGTCGGCGCACCGCGGTGCTGTTCTTTATCGGCGGGCTGATCTCCGTCGTGGCCTCCTATGAAGTCGCGATCGAATGGCTCGACAGTTTGACGCTGTTCATGGTGCTGCTGCCGGTGCTCGGCTTCTTCACCAATGGCGTGTTCGGCCTGTTCACGATCTGGCTACCGGAGATGTTTCCATCGGCACTGCGTGGCTCGGGCTCCGGCTTCGCCTTCAGCATGGGCCGTGTGCTCGGCGCCGCCGGCCCGACCCTGATCGGCGCGCTTGCCGCCCGCACCGGCAGCTTCCCGCTGGCGATTTCGATGCTGTCGCTGATCTATGTGGTCGGCCTGCCGTTGATCGCCCTGGCGCCGGAGACGGCCGGCAAGCCGCTGGCGAAATAGCAGGCTACTTTGCGCATTACGCGGCTTCGGCCGCGCGCCGTCGCGTCAAGCGGTGGCTTACTCCGCCGGCTTCGCGGTCACTGGCGCCTGCGCAGCTACGGGTGCCTTCGCGGGCGCCTTGTCGACCTTCTTCGACCAGGAGCGGTAGTAGGCGAGTGCGGTCATCAGCACGATGCCGACAATGCTGACTGCGATCTGCATCCAGATGCTGCCGGAGACCTCGACCAGCAGCACATGCGCGATGACCGCGAGGAAAACGCCGGTGCAGAACACTTCGAGCGACTGCTGGCCGCATTTGAGCATCGGCTGGAAGATCGGCCATTCATATCCGGGCCATTCGCGCGGCAGGAAGCGGGTGACGAAGAAGGCGAGGACGATGAAGTGCAGGACGCGATAGGGCGCGAGGTTGGTCTTGTCGTTCGGATTGAAGGCGTCATAGAGCCAGGCCGGCATCGCCTGTCCGAGCTCCGGGAAGCGGCCCGCCAAGGTCATCACCAGCGCGAACAGCAGATAGGCGCCGCCGAGCCAAAGGAAGGCGCGCGAGCGGATGAATGTGATTGATTCACTCGCGCCGCCGAGTGCGAACCAGCCGCCGAACACGAACAGGAACTGCCAGCAGAATGGATTGAAATACCATGAGCCGGACGGATAGGCCGGCAGGTTCCAGCCGAATTGCCGCGCCGCGAGATAGAGCAGGAACGAGGCGAGCAGCGTCAGATTGAGCTTGCGCAGCATAGCCCACAGCACCAGCGGATAGCACAGCATCAGCGCAATGTAGAGCGGCAGCACGTCCATGTTGACGGGCTTGAACGCCAGGATCAGGCCCTGATAGAGCGTCTCGGCCGGATTGTGCATGAAGCCCGCGACGTTGAATTCGTTCTGCAGGTTGGGGTCGTGATAGCGCTGGGAGAGATAGCCGATCTCGGCGATGTAGATCACGAACAGCAGGACATGCGCGACATAGATCTGCCAGGCCCGCTTGATCAGGCGGGTGGCGCCGATCACGGTGCCGCGCTCGAGCATCATGCGCGCATAGACGAAGGATGCGGTGTAGCCGGAGATGAACACGAACAGATCGGCCGCGTCGCTGAAGCCGAAATTCTTCTGCGTGATCCAGTTCACCGCGTTGTTCGGAATGTGATCGAGATAGATCGCCCAGTTGGCGAAACCGCGCAGCAGATCCAGGCGATAGTCGCGGCCACGGGGCGGCAGAACAGCCTTGACGTCCATCGGTTCGCTCCCATCCCAGTGCCCGCATGTTCGGTCGCGGGTCGCCCACGACGTCATACTAGAACAGGATTTCGACGGTTGTGTATTGGTTTCCGGAAAGGGATTACCTCGACAGCCGGCCAAACAGCGATGAATTTGGATCAAATCGCTCGCGCCGCGAACCGCTCGCCGGCGGACGGTGCGTAGGATGGGTAGAGCGAAGCGAAACCCATCACTGTGTGCCAGCCTGACGAATGATGGGTTTCGCTTGCGCTCTACCCATCCTACGAGAACCGGCTGTGCGCCGGCGCGGCTAACGCTGCACGAACCCGTTATGCAGCGTGGTGAATAACGCCTTGCCCTTCTTCACCAGATCGTATTTGCGGCCGTAGAGCAACCAGACCGCGGTGAGGTGGCACATCCCGCCCATCATCAGCGACATCGCGGTGTAGGGATCGAGATTGCGGCGATAGGTGCCGGCGCGGCTCGCCTGCCTGATCAGCTGCACATAGCGCAGCGCGTATTTGTCGACCGCCTTCTTGATCCGCGGCTCGGCGGCAAGCACGCTCGGCCAGATCTCGAGGAAGAACACCCGGCCCCAGCTCGGGTTGTCCTTGATGTACTGGAAGTTGGTCAGGAAGATGATGCGGAGCTGCTCGACGGGATCGCCACCCTTGACCAGCAGCGGCTCGGTCTTCTGATACAGCGCCTCGAAATTGCCCTCGGGCACATCGAGCACCAGCGCGCGCTTGTCCTCGAAATAATCATAGATGCTGGAGAGCGGTACTTTCGCCGCGGCCGCGACCTCGGTGAGCGAGGTGCCGTCGATGCCTTTTTGGCCGAACAGCCTGGTGGCCGCCGTGAGGATCTGCTCGCGGCGATCGCGGCTGCGTTGCTGCTTGAGCTTGAGTGTCGTCCCCGAAGCCACTTTCGTCTCCACGCGTCCGGGAAAAAACAGTAAGGCAGCGGGACCGGAACACAAGCGCTATTGCAACGGGATACAGCGTAGGATTGCCATCACACCGGCGTGTTCCGCCGTTCATGGCGGCGGAATGCATCGCGGGCAATGATCTGACGCATGATCTCGGAGGTGCCGTCCAGAATGCGGACCACCCGTGTTTCCCGCCAGATGCGCTCGATCGGCAGGTCCTTGGAATAACCGGCACCACCGAACAGCTGCATGGTCGTATCGGCTATGCGCTGCACCATGTCGGCGCCGGTATATTTGGAGAGCGCCGCCGCGGCGGTGCGGGCGGCGGCATCGCCCTGGTCGTAGCGCCACGCTGCCTCATAGGCGACAAGGCGCGCGGCATGCAGCGAACTCGCCATGTCGGCGATCTGCCACTCGAGCCCCTGATGGTCGCGCAGCTTGCGTCCGAACGCCTCGCGCTCCGAGACATGGTCGAGGGCGTAGTCCAGCAGCTGGCTCGCCGCGCCGACGCAATAGGCGCCCCAATGGGTGCGCCCGGCATCCAGGCACCGCATCGCGATGGCGAATCCTTCGCCCTCTTGTCCCAGCAGATTCTCGCGCGGAATACGGCAATCCTCGAAGATCACTTCGGCGTGCTCCGAGCCGCGTCCGGCGGCCATCTCGACCAGGCGGCCGATGGCAAGGCCCGGCGTCTTTGCTTCGACGACAAAGGCCGCGATGCCCTTGGCGCCGGCGGACGGATCGAGCGTGGCGAACACCGTGAAAACGCCGGCCGCGGGCGCATTGGTGATGTAGGTCTTGCGGCCGTCGAGCACGTAATGATCGCCGTCCCGCCGCGCCCGGGTCTGGATCCGGGCGGCATCGGATCCGGCATTCGGCTCGGTCAGCGCGAACGCGCCGATCACCCGTCCGCTGGCGAGCTCCGGCAGCCATCGGTCGCGAACCGCCGGCAGCGCGAAGAACTCGATCGCCTTTGATCCGATGTGAACGTTCACTCCGCTCAGATAGTAGAAGGCGGTGTGCGCCTTCGCGAGCTCCTCGATCGCGATGCAGCTGCCCAGCATCGAGAGGCCGAGGCCGCCGAATTGCTTCGGCGTGTTGGTGCCGAACAATCCCATCCTGCGCAGGCCGGCCATGGCGCTGTCCGGCACCTCGCCGGTCGCCTCGATGGCGGCATCGTGCGGCTGCAGCTCGCTGCGCACGAATTCGCGCACCCGGCCTTGCAGAACGCGGAGATCGTCGGGAAGCTCAAAATGCATGGCCCACCAAAAGTCGAATAATCTTCGAAAAATGTTGCGGCGCCTCCCGGCAAATGTCAAGGTTTTGCGGAAATTCCGGAGAATACGGCATGCTCGCAGGCTTGATGCAGCAGGTCCCACTCACCCTCAATCTGGTGAGGGAACGGGTCGCGGATCTCTATCCGAACAAGACCGTGACGACGCGGTATTGCGACCGCATCCACGTCATCGGCTATGCGGAGCTGCTCGGCCGCGCGGGCCAGCTCGCCAACTTCCCCGCCGGGATCGGCGTCGAGCGCGGCATGCGCGTCGCCACGCTGGCCTGGAACTCGCACCGTCACCTCGAGCTTTATCTCGCTGTGCCCTGCATGGGCGCGGTGCTGCACACCATCAATGCGCGCCTGCACGCGCTGGATATCGCAAGACTGCTCGCCCATGCCGAGGATCGGGTGCTGTTCGTCGATCGTTCGATCTGGCGAACCGTCGGAACGGAGATCGAGCTGCGCAACGCGTCTGGAGCTCACTAAACGCTTCAACCCGGCTTCCGACCATCGCATCTTCCGCCGCAACTTTGTCCACTTGTTACGGGACAAAACCACGAGTTGTGGACTGGCGACCTGTCGCTTTGGGGAGAAGATCATGCCACGTTCGTTTCAATCCAATTATTCCGCTCGGCTCTTCCTCGGCCTCGCTGCGGCCCTCACGATCGGGCTTGCCTCGCCGGTATCAGCACAACAGGCGACCGGCACCACGCTGGCCCGCGTGCTCGTGCTCGGTACCGGCGGCACCATCGCGGGGCAGGCCAATGCCCGCGCCGGCAACGCCTATGACTCAGGCAAGGTCAACGCAGCCAACCTGATCGCGGCGATTCCGGGCATCGACAAGCTCTCCCAGATCTCGGCCGAGCAGATCTCCTCGATCGGCTCGCAGGACATGAACGACAAGGTCTGGTTCGACCTCGTCAAGCGCATCCGCACCGCGATCGACAACAAGGAGGTCGACGGTGTCGTCATCACGCACGGCACCGACACCATGGAGGAGACCGCGTTCTTCCTGCAAAACGTGCTGGATACCGACATCCCTGTGGTGCTGGTTGGATCGATGCGGCCCTCGACCGCGATCGGCGCCGATGGCCCGGCCAATCTTTACGAGGCGATGCGGGTCGCCTCCGCGCCGGAATCCCGCGGCCGCGGCGTGCTCGTGGTGCTCAACGACAACATCCATGCCGCGCGCTGGGTGCAGAAGACCAATACCACCAGCGTCGAGACCTTCCGCTCGCCCGACGCGGGGCCGGTCGGTTATGTCGACACCGGCACGCTGCGCTTCCTGCAGCCGGCTGTTCCGGCCAAGGGTGCGAAGCTGAAATTGCCGGATGCGCCGCCATTGCCGCGTGTCGACATCATCTATTCGCACGCCAACATGGACGCCGCTGAGGTCGAGGATGCGGTCAAGCGCGGCGCCAAGGGCATCGTGCTGGCCGGCGTCGGCGACGGCAATTCATCGAAGGGCGCGATCGATGCGCTGGCGGCCGCGGCGAAGCAGGGCGTCGTGGTGGTGCGTTCGAGCCGGGTCGGTTCAGGCTTCGTCAACCGCAACGTCGAGGTCGAGGACGACAAGCTCGGCTTTGCGGTCTCGCTCGATCTCAACCCGCAGAAGGCGCGGGTGTTGCTTGAGCTTCTGATCGCGAACGGCATCACCGAGCCGTCGGCGGTTCAGCAGGCGTTCGCGCGGTAGACCGGCAGTTTTGAGGCGCCTGCTGGCTTCGCCTGCGCGGCCTTGTTCGCCGCGCGCCGCGCCGCCAGCAGCAGGGCGCGCGCCTCCGCGATGCGCGACATCACGGTGGTGACGGGGACGCCGGTGACCTCGGCGATCTCCTTGTAGGACAGATCGATCATTTCGCGCAGGGCGATGACTTCGCCGAGCGGCGCGGGCAGGTCGTCGACCAGTTGCCGGATTGTTGCGCCGTCGCGCCGTTCTGGCGTTGCATTTTCGCCGGCGAGCCTCGGGCCGCGTCTCTCCTGGCAGACCGCTTTGAGGATCGCGAGCAGCCATGGCCTGACGGCCGGGCCGCGAAAGCTGTCGAACTCACGCGATGCGCGCAGATAGCAGTCCTGCACGGCCAGTTCGGCGTCCGCCTCGGTCCGCGTCAGCACCTGGGCGAACGCATAGGCATCGTCGAGACACGGCAGCGCCGCGTCGCGAAACTGCTGCGCCGTTTTATTCCCGGCTTTCGCACTTCGCATCATAGGGTTGCATCTCGTGAATAGCTTTACCGGCAATCGGCGCAGTGGTATCAGGCTCCTCGCCGGAGTCGTGGACCGTCGCGCCAAGCGTAGGGACAGGAACGACGTGCGCACACGACATGCGCATATCGGGCAGCAAGCGATCGATCACGTCGCCTCTTGATCGATCGGGCGTTCGGAGCACGGATCATGTCCGAGACACAGGGGACCAACCGGTTCTCGATCTTCCATCATGGGCTGGCGAAAGGGCCGGCCTATGAGGCATGGTGCGAGGGGATCTGCCGCGGCTTCTGCCGGCTCGACGTCGGACCGACCGACGACAACCGCATCGACTGCCACAACGAGTTCACGCTGCTGCATACGGTCGCCATCGCGACGCCGCGCGGCGGCTCGGCCCGCTTCGCCCGCACCCGCGCGCTTCTGAATGACGGCTGCGACGACCTCGTCCTGATCTTTGCGACGCGCGGCACCGTGCAGGTCACGCAAGCGGGCAAGGCGATCGAGCTTCAGCGCGGCCAGATGTGCCTCACTGAGATGAATATCGTCGGCACCGCTGATCTCACCCGGTCGGGCAGCTTTACGACGACGCGGTTTCCGCGGCGCCTGCTGCTCCAGATCGCACCCTCGGCGGAGACGCAACTGGCGCGCCCGCTCGGGCGTGATCCGGCCTTGAGCGCGATGATCGAGCGCTATTCCGCGCTCTGCACCGAGCTTGCCGGCGATCTCGATTTGCCGGGCCAGCAGGCGGCGGCGCATCATCTCGCCGACCTGGTCGGTCTCGTGCTCGGCAGCAGCGCCGAGAGGAAGGAACTGGCGGCACGCGACGGCGTGGCGAAGGCGCGGCTTGATCTGATGAAGGCCGATGTCCTGAAGAATCTCGACAACGGCAAGCTCACGATCGAGGCCGTAGCAAAGGCGAATGCGCTCAGCACCCGGCAGGCGCAGCGCCTGTTCGCGTCCGCAGGAACGACATTCTCGGAGTTCGTCCTCGAGCAGCGTTTGCTGCTGGCGCGCCGGCTGCTGCTGCACGAAGAGGGCGCCGGCCGCAAGGTCAGCGACATCGCCTATACGGCCGGCTTCAACGATCTCTCTTATTTCCACCGCTCGTTTCGCAGGAAGTTCGGCGTAGCACCGGCGGAGATGCAGATGGAACTGGGGCGCCGGCATTGAACGCCGCGTGTCGCTGACGTAGATCAGGAGACCGGCTTCATCGCAACGAGGGCGCTGCCAATGCCTCTGTGGACCTGCGAACAATGCGGCGCGCAATTTCTCGAGACCGCGGCGCCACCGCCGGCTTGCCCGATCTGCGAAGACGAGCGGCAATATGTGAACTGGAAGGGGCAGGCGTGGCTGACGCGCGAGGAGCTCGCGCAGCGCCACAAGCTGGTCTGGCGCGACGATCTCGGTCTCGTCGGGATCGCGCTCGAACCGTCCTTTGCAATCGGGCAGCGCGCGCTGCTGGTGCCGGACCGCGGCGGCTGCGTGATGTGGGACTGCGTGCCGCTGGCGACGGCGGAGGCGATCGCGCATGTCAGATCGCTCGGCGGGCTGAAGGCGATCGCGATCTCGCATCCGCATTATTATGGCGCGGTCGCCGACTGGAGCGCGGCATTCGACAATGCTCCGGTCTATCTGCACGGTGACGACGCGCAATGGGTGACGCGGCCCTATCCGTCGATCGTGCCGTGGCAGGGCGACAGCCATCGCATCTCCGACGACATCCTGCTGGTGCGTGGCGGCGGGCATTTCGCCGGCGCCACCATGCTGCATTGGCGCAAGGGCGCCGACGGGCGCGGTGCGCTCCTGACCGGGGATATCGCGATGGTGGCGATGGACCGCCGCTCGGTCAGCTTCATGTATTCCTACCCGAACTATATCCCGCTCAATGCATCAGCGGTCCGCCGCGTCGCGCGGGCGGTCGAGCCGCTGGCCTTTGAGCGGATCTACGGCGCCTGGTGGGGCAAGAATATCGCTTCCGATGCCAAGGCGGCGTTCGACCGTTCGGTCGAGCGCTATATTGCGGCGATCTCGGACTGACGGTTCCCGCCGCTTGGCTTGCCACGCGGCGCAAGCGCGCTATATCAGGGCTTTCCCGCCCCTTACCGTTTGTCCGAGTTTCCGCATGACCACAATCACCGCTGCCGAATCCCAGCCGTTCCAGGCCGAGGTTGCCGAATTGCTGCACCTGATGGTGCATTCGGTCTATTCCGAGACCGATATCTTCCTGCGCGAGTTGATCTCGAACGCGTCGGACGCCTGCGACAAGCTGCGCTACGAGGCGATCGCCAATCCGTCCCTGATCACGGACGGCACGCCGCCGGAGATCAGGATCGTCCCGAACAAGGCGGCCGACACGCTTGCCGTGGTCGATACCGGCATCGGCATGGAGCGCCAGGAGCTGATCGACAATCTCGGCACCATCGCGCGCTCCGGCACCAGATCGTTCCTGTCGAAGCTCACCGAGGCCAAGGACGGCGCCAACCTGATCGGCCAGTTCGGCGTCGGCTTCTATGCCGCGTTCATGGTCGCCGAGAAGATCGTCGTCACCAGCCGCCGTGCCGGCAGCGACGAGGTGTGGGTGTGGTCGTCGGAAGGCGGCAGCGGCTTCGAGATCGCACCGGCGAGCGAGGAGGCCGCGAGCCGCGTCGCGCGCGGCACCGAGATCGCGCTGCATCTGAAAAAGGACGCCGCCAAATATCTCGAGGCCTACGAGATCGAGCGCATCGTCCGCGAATATTCCGACAACATCCAGTTTCCGATCCTCCTGGTGCCGGAAGAGGGCGAGCCGCGCCAGATCAACTCGGCGAGCGCGCTGTGGCAGCGCTCGAAATCGGAGCTCAAGCCGGAGGATTACGCGCAGGCCTACAAGCAGATCGCCGGTGCCTTCGACGAGCCGGCGATGACGCTGCATTACCGCGCCGAGGGCCGGCAGTCCTACGCCGTGCTGCTGTTCGCGCCGTCGCAAAAGCCGTTCGACCTGTTCCAGGTCGAGCGCAAGGGCAAGGTCAAGCTCTACGTCCGCCGCGTCTTCATCGCCGACGACGCCGAGCTGCTGCCGGCTTACTTGCGCTTCATCCGCGGCGTGATCGACAGCGAGGATCTGCCGCTCAACATCTCGCGCGAGATGCTGCAGAACAATCCGCAGCTCGCGCAGATCCGAAAGGCCGTCACCGGCCGCGTGATCGGCGAATTGGAGACGCTCGGCGAGAAGGAGCCGGAGACCTTTGCCAAGATCTGGGACGCGTTCGGTCCGGTGATCAAGGAAGGCCTGTGGGAGGATTTCGAGCGCCGCGACAAGCTGCTGGCGCTGGCGCGCTTCACCACGACGTCGGGCGAGAACCGCTCGCTGAAGCAGGTTGTCGACGACTTCAAGCCGAACCAGACCGAGATCTATTATCTGGTCGGCGACAGCGTCGAGCGGCTGAAGTCGAACCCGAAGCTGGAATCGGCGCGCGCCCGCGGCATCGAGGTGCTGCTCTTGACCGATCCGGTCGACGCGTTCTGGTCCTCGGCGCCGCTCGATTTCGGCGGTAAGCCGCTGAAGTCGCTGAGCCAGGGCGATGTCGATTTCGGCCTGATCCCGCTTGCCGACGACAAGGACGACAACAAGGACGAACCCGCGGCCGACGCGGCGACCACGATCGCCGTGATCAAGGATGCGCTCGGCGAGCGCGTTTCCGATGTCCGCGCCTCGCAGCGGCTGACCGCGAGCGCGTCGTGCCTCGTCGCAGGCGGCGATGCGCGCGACCGCGCGCTGGAGCGGCTGCTCGCCCAGCAGAACCGCGGCGCGATCACAAAGCCGGTGCTTGAGATCAATTTGCGCCACCCGCTGGTCGCGGCGCTCGCGACCGATACCGCGCAGGCGAAGGACCTGTCGCTGCTGCTGTTCGAGCAGGCGCAGATCCTCGACGGCGAGATGCCCGACGACCCCGCCGCGTTCGCTGGCCGCATGAACCAGCTCGTGCTGCGCGGATTGGGGAAGTAGCAGCCAGATCGTAGCGAGCTCTCTGTTCCGTCATCCTGAGGAGCGCGGAGCGCATCTCGAAGGATGCACGGCCGAGCTGCTGCAGCGGGGCCGTGCATGCTTCGAGATGGCCGCTGCGCGGCCTCCTCAGCATGACGGGACGAAGAGCACTGGCAGTTGCCTACGGTGTCCCGGATTTCGCTGCGCTCCATCCGGGCTACGCATTTCCGAGAATGGCAAGCTGACCGCGCCGCCCCGGCGCTTGACAGGTCGCGGCATATTGATGTTATGTTATAACATAACATCAAGCGAATGCCCCATGTCCCGCCGCCGCCCATCCCTCCAACAACTGTTTGATCTCGATGCAAAAACTCCCCGTCACCATCTTGTCCGGCTTCCTCGGGGCTGGAAAGACCACTTTGCTGAACCACGTCCTGAACAACCGCCGCGGCCTGAAGGTTGCGGTGATTGTGAACGACATGAGCGAGGTGAACATCGACGCCGACCTCGTGCGCGATGGCGGTGCGAACCTGTCCCGGACTGACGAGAAACTGGTCGAGATGAGCAATGGCTGCATCTGCTGCACCCTGCGCGACGATCTGTTGAAGGAGGTGCGCGCGCTCGCCGAGAGCGGCCGCTTCGACTATCTGCTGATCGAATCGTCCGGCATCTCCGAGCCGCTACCGGTCGCCGCGACCTTCGAGTTTCGCGATGAGGCTGGCCAAAGCCTCTCCGACGTCGCGCGGCTCGACACCATGGTCACGGTGGTCGACGCCGCCAATCTGTTGAAGGACTACGTCTCGACCGACTTCCTCAGCCAGCGCGGCGAAGCGCTCGACGGCGACAAGCGCACGCTGGTCGATCTCCTGGTCGAGCAGATCGAGTTCGCGGATGTCGTGGTGCTGAACAAGATCGATGCCGCGACGCAGGCAGAGCGCGAGGCCGCCCGCACCATCGTGCGCGCGCTCAATCCCGAGGCCGACATCGTCGAGGCGACTTTCGCCAAGGTCCCGTTCGACCGTGTGCTCGACACCGGCCGCTTCGCCTATGAGCGCGCGCAGCAGCATCCGCTCTGGCACAAGGAGCTCTACGGCTTCGCCGGGCACGTGCCGGAGACCGAGGAATACGGAATCACGAGCTTCGTCTACCGCGCGCGGCGTCCGTTCGATCCGCTGCGCTTCCACGCCTTCCTGCGCGAGAGCTGGCAAGGCGTGATCCGCGCCAAGGGCCATTTCTGGATCGCAACGCGTCCGGACTGGTGCGGTGAGTTGAGCCAGGCCGGCGCGATCGTGCGGACCGAAGGGCTCGGTTCGTGGTGGGCGGCGATCCCGCGCGAGCGCTGGCCGGATCATCCGGACTGGCGGCTGATGATGCAGCGGAGCTGGAACGATCTCTACGGCGATCGCCGGCAGGAGCTGGTCTTCATCGGCTCCGGCATGAACGAGGACGACATCCGCCGTCGGCTCGATGCCTGCCTCGTCACCGGCAGACCGGGCATGGACCCGCAGGCCTGGGCAGAGCTGCGCGATCCGTTTCCGCCGTGGAGCAGGGCAGGCGAGGCGGCGTGAAACAGTCGCCGTAGCCCGGATGGAGCGGAGCGCAATCCGGGGTCTCTCGCCGCTTGAGAGGTCCCCGGATTGCGCTGCGCTCCATCCGGGCTACGCTTCTAAAACCGGTCCCAACCCGCGCCGTATCTGCTAGACAATCCCGCATCAGGGACGGAAACGGCGCGGCATTGCGATGGCTGGCGGCAGCGAGATCTTCTACGGCGGCATTCCGGTGTTTCGCGGCTTCGCGCGGCTGATGGACCCCGCGCTGTATGCGCGGTTGCCCGATGACTGGACGGTCGGCGTCGCCGACATCGTGGAATCGACCAAGGCGATCGCGGCGCAGCGCTACAAGGCGGTCAACATGGCCGGCGCCGCGGTGGTCGCCGCCGTCACCAATGCGCTGGAGGGCCGCGAATTCCCCTTCGTGTTCGGCGGCGACGGTGCGAGTTTTGCGGTCGCGCCGGCCGATCTCGACAGAGCGCGCGAGGCGCTGGCGGCGACCGCGCGTTGGGTGCGCGACGATCTCGATCTAATACTGCGGGTGGCGCTGGTGCCGATGGCTGCGATCCGCGCCGCGGGCGCCGATGTCCGCGTCGCGCGCTTCGGGCCGTCGGCCAATCTTTCCTATGCGATGTTCTCCGGCGGCGGTCTTGCTTACGCCGATGCCGCGATGAAGCGCGGCGCGTTCGCGGTCGATCCGGCGCCTCAGGGCACGCAGCCCGATTTGTCCGGCCTGTCCTGCCGCTTCGAGGTGATGCCGTCCGCGCGCGGCGTCATCCTGTCGGTGCTGGTGCTGCCGGCGAAGAACGCCGATCCCGCGTCCTTCCGCAACGTGATCGAGGATATCGTCGTCCGCATCGAGAAGAGTCCCGATGCCGGACGGCCGGTGCCGGCCGGCGGCCCGCCGCTGCACTGGCCGCCGCAGGGAATGGAGTACGAGGCGCGCGCTCGGCGCGGCGGCCCGCTCGCGCTGCGGCGCGCCGTGGTGCTCACATTCGCGCTGTGGGCCTATACGCTGATGCGGTTCAACATCCCGGTCGGCAAGTTCGCGCCGAAACGTTATCTGCAGCAGGTCGTCGAAAATTCAGACTTCCGCAAGTTCGACGACGGCCTGCGCATGATCCTGGATTGCACGCCGGAGCTCGCCGCCGACATCGAGCAGCGCCTTGCCGCCGCAGCCGCGCAGGGCATCGTGCGCTATGGCCTGCACGAGCAGGACGCCGCGATGATGACCTGCTTCACCCCCTCGGTGATGCGCGCCGACCACGTCCACTTCATCGACGGCGCCCGCGGCGGCTACGCCTCGGCGGCGACGGTGCTGAAGGCGCGCGCGGTGTAGCGCTGACCAAGCGGCAAGTTCGGTGCACCTCTCCCGCTTGCGGGGGAGGTCGGATCGCATCGAATGATGCGATCCGGGTGGGGGCTCTCTCCACAATGTGACTCGTGGAGCTGTCTCTTATACACATCTCCGAGCCCACGAGACT
>NZ_JAQOSR010000115.1:0-29700 GCF_046718885.1 Bradyrhizobium sp. UFLA01-814
TGGTGAGGAGCGCCGCTTGCGGCGCGTCTCGAACCACGAGGCCAAGCACTTGCGCGGTCGCCAAGGGGCATATGCGAAAGCCCTGCCCGCAAGCGGGAGAGGGGGCAAAGCGAGTTCGTGGTCACGACCTGATCTCGCTCAAGCAGTCCATATTCCGATCTGCGGAACATGACGCCGTCTCCGGTCGCGGAGGCGGCGTTTGTCGTTCCGGGACGTCCGGTATTGCTATTGCGCCCGCCGAAAAATGTGTACGAACGGGCCACGACGCGCCACAATGACCGTCATCTCAGAGGGAGAAAACAATGCGTGAAGCCGTAATCGTTTCCTACGCGCGCACCGGCCTGGCAAAGTCCGGCCGTGGCGGATTCAACATCACCCCGCCGATGTCGCTCGCCGCGCACGCCATCAAGCACGCGGTCGACCGCGCCGGCGTCGACAAGGAATATGTCGAGGATTGCTATCTCGGCAATTGCGCGCATGGCGCGCCGAACATCGGCCGCCAGGCGGCGCTGCTCGCCGGCCTGCCGAAGTCGACCGCGGGCGTCTCCGTGAACCGCTTCTGCTCGTCGGGCCTGCAGACCATCGCGATGGCCGCCAATTCGATCCGTTCCGACGGCTCCGATTGCATCGTCGCCGGCGGCGTCGAGAGCATCTCGATTCCCGGCGGCGGCTCGCCAAAGGAATCGATCGATCCCGAGCTGCTCAAGACCGCGCCCGACATCTTCATGGCGATGATCGATACCGCTGACATCGTCGCCGAGCGCTACAAGCTCAGCCGCGAATACCAGGACGAGTATTCGCTGGAGTCGCAGCGCCGCATGGCGGCCGCGCAGCAGGCCAACAAGTTCAAGGACGAAATCGTCCCGATGAAGACCAAGATGAAGGTGGTCGACAAGGCGACCAAGGCCGAGTCGATCGTCGACTACGTGGTTGATCGCGACGAGTGCAACCGCCCCGAGACCACGCTGGAAGGCCTTGCCAAGCTCGAGCCGGTCAAGGGCCCGGGCAAGTTCGTCACCGCCGGCAATGCCAGCCAGCTCTCCGACGGCGCCGCCGCCGTGGTGCTGATGGAAGCCAAGGACGCCGAGAAGCGCGGCCTCAACCCGCTCGGCCGCTTCGTCGCCTGGGCCTCGGCCGGCTGCGAGCCCGACGAGATGGGCATCGGCCCGGTCTTTGCGGTGCCGAAGCTCTTGAAGCGCCACGGCCTGAAGATCGACGACATCGATCTCTGGGAGCTCAACGAGGCCTTCGCCAGCCAGTGCCTCTATTCGCGCGACCAGCTCGGCATCGATCCCGAGAAGTACAACGTCAATGGCGGCTCGATCGCGATCGGCCATCCCTTCGGCATGACCGGCGCCCGGCTCACCGGCCACCTGCTGCAGGAAGGCCGTCGCCGCAAGGCCAAGTGGGGCGTCGTGACCATGTGCATCGGCGGCGGCCAGGGCGGCGCCGGCCTGTTCGAGATCTACAGCTAAGCGCGATCGACACTGATCGGGTGCGAATGAGCGGCCTGGCGGCAACGCCGGGCCGCTTTTCTTTTGGAGCCGGCTAGCTCGCCGGTGAGGTGAGCGCGCGCTCGTCAAACTCGAGCGAGGCAATCAGTTCGAGCGTCTGCCTGAGATCGGCGGCCTGCCTTGCGCCAAAGGCGGTCTCGAAACGTTCCTGCGCGTTGAGCCATGCGGCCTGCGACTCCTCGAGCCTGGCTTCGCCGCGCTTGGTGAGCCGCACCAGCCGGCTACGCCGGTCGTTCTTGTCGACGGTGATGGTCAACAGACCGTCGCGCTCGAGCGGCTTGAGGTTGTGGTTGAGCGCGGTGCGGTCGAGCACCAAGGCTGCGGCAAGCTCGCCCATCGTCGGCGCGCCCGACCGCCTGACATAGACCAGAATCGCCCGTTGCGTGCCGCGCAGGCCGGATGTCGCAAGGACCTGATCGTAGAGCTGCGACACCCGCCGCGTCGCCTTGCGCAACGCCGTGAGATTACACCGGCTGGGTTCCGTTTTCGCCATCGCTGCCTCCTATGGACTTGACAGATACATGCATATGCACCTAATTGCAATAGATGCATATGCACGTATTTGGGAGGGTGTGATGTCGGAGGTAGAGGCAGAGACCATCGATCTGGTCGTCGAACCTGAGGCGCGGCCGCGGTCCCGCGTCGCAACCGCAACCCCGCGCCAGGTGCTTGCGATCGTGTCGGTCGGAATTTGCCTCGCCAATCTCGATTTGTTCATCGTCAATGTCGGGCTGCCGAACATCGCGCAGGAATTTCGCGGCGCCTCGCTTGAGGATCTGTCCTGGATCTTGAACGCCTATGCGATCGCCTATGCCGCGTTGCTGGTATTCTTCGGCCGGCTCGCCGAACGCCACAGCCGCAACCTCAGCTTCCTGCTCGGCGTCGCGCTGTTCACGGCCGCGTCGGCGGCATGTGCTCTTTCGTCCAGTGTCGAGTTCCTGGTCGTCTCTCGCGTGGCGCAGGCGGCCGGTGCGGCATTGATGACGCCGACCTCGATCGGCCTGCTGCTGGCATCATTTCCATCCGAGCAGCGCGCCGGGGCGGTGCGGACCTGGACGGCGATCGGCGGCCTTGCCGCCGCATTGGGCCCGCTCGCCGGAGGCGTGCTGGTCACGTTCGACTGGCGCTGGATCTTCATCGTCAATGTCCCGATCGGCGTCGTCGCACTGATCGTCGGCTGGTTGAAATTGCCCGAAGTGCCCGGTCACGACGTGCCGCGTCCGAGTTCATGGGCGGCGCTGCTGGTGACCTCCGGTATCGGTGCGCTGACATTTGCGATCGTGAAGGCGAACGATTGGGGATGGAGTTCGCGCGGCGTTGTGCTCGGCTTTGCCGTCGCGACCGTCTCGCTCGCCGCCTTCGCGTGGCATTGTCTCAGATCGAGGAATCCCTTCGTCGATCCTGCACTGTTCGCGGTCAGGCCGTTCACCGGCGCGTCGCTGGTGATGGCGCCTTACTCGGCCGCCTTCGGCGCCATGCTACTGTCCTGCGCCTTGTGGGAGCAGACGGTGTGGGGCTGGTCGGCGTTGAAGACCGGCCTTGCAATCGCTCCCGGTCCGCTGATGGTGCCGATCACTTCGCTGTTGTTTGCCGGCCGGCTGATTGCGCGGTTTGGCGCCGCGGCCGTCGTCTCCGGCGGAATCGTCCTGTTCGCGGCCGGCCTCGCGATCTGGGCGACGCTGCTCGGGGCCGAACCCAATGCGCCTGCCATCGTCGCGGGCGTGATGCTGATCGGTATCGGCGTCGGGCTGACCTTTCCGACCCTGATGGGCGTCGGCGCCGGCGCGCTGCCGCCATCGTCGTTTGCCACCGGCTCCGGCGTCATCAACATGATCCGGCAGGCGGCACTGGCGATCGGCGTCGCGATCTTTGTCGCGATCCTTGCAACGCCGGTCTCGATGACGGAGCGGATCGCGGCGTTTCAGCGCGGCTGGTGGATCATGATCGCGATCACCTTGGCCGGCTTCGTGCCGAATTATCTGTTCATCCGGCGCAAGGCAGATCGCTAAAGCCTAAAAGACATCGCCGCGCCATGCGGCAGCCGCGGCGGCGCCATCGTCGCGCCGCAGGGAAACCTCAATCGAACCAGTCCCTTCCTCGCTGCGTCTCACCACGAGAAACGGCGCGCAGTCGAGCCCGGCGCGCCGTTCGTCTCGCGCGCGATGCGGCGTTTTTCCGGAGGGATGTCATGTGTAGGATTGCGAATTATCTTGTGACCACCAGCCTGGTGCTGGTGGGTGCGCTGGTTGCCGGGCCGCTGCATGCGGCCAATCTCGATGCAGCCTCGCAGATCGACGCCGTGACCGTCTATCCCGATGGCGCGAGCGTCACCCGCGTCATCACGCTGGACCTGCCTGCCGGTGACAACACGCTCATCGCCCGCGATTTTCCAATGGGGCTCGATCCGTCCTCGCTGCGGGTCGAGGGCGAGGGCGGAGCGAACCTCACGATCGGGGCGATCGATACAAAGCTGCCGCAGCCCTTGCTGCCGCCAAATCTTTCCGAGATCGACAGGCGCATCGAGGCGCTTAACGATGAGCGCGCCGATTTGCAGGGACTGATCAGCGCGGCCGAGGCGCGTCGCAAATTCGCCGAGCGCTTTGCCGAAACGTCGCCTGCGGGCCTCGGCGAGAAGGGCGAGGCGCGTCCGCTCAGCGAGTGGCGCGCGGCGTTCTCGGCGGTGGCCGACGAGGTCGCAACCGCCGACAGCGCGATCCGTGACGCCGAGCGCAAGATTCGCGTGATCGACCGCGACCTTGCGCAGCTCGCAGCCGATCGCACGAGCAAGCCGCCGAGCAAGGTCGAGGTGCGGATCGACATCGCCTCGCAGGCGGTGACCAAGGCGACCTTGCGGATCACCTATGCGGTTCCCAACGCGCGCTGGACGCCGCTCTATGACGCCCGGCTCGACACCGGCGCCAGGGACCGCAAGCCCGCGATCGAACTGGTGCGCCGCGCCGAGATCACCCAGTCGACCGGCGAGGACTGGTCGAACGTGGCGCTCGTCGTCTCCACCGTGCGGGTCGCGCGCGGCGGCAATGCGCCCGATCTCCGTTCGCTGATCGTGCAATATCCGCAGCCGCCGCGGCCGCTGGCGAAGCTCTCGGGAGAGGCCAGCATGCGGGCGCGCGAGGCCCTGGCACCCGCGCCGGCCGCCGACGCGGTTCAGCAATTCCGCTTTGGTGGGGGACGCGCGGACGAACTGGAAGCCACCGCCGAGGTCGGCGCCTTCCAAGCCACCTTCAAGATCCCCGGCCGCGTCAGCGTTGCCACCAATGAGGGCGCAAAGAGCCTGCGCATCTCGACGGCGACGATCACGCCCGATCTCGTAGTTCGCGCCGTTCCGGTGATCGATCCGACCGCGTTCCTGGAAGCGAGCTTCGTGCAGGCCGACGATGCGCCGCTGCTGCCGGGACAGGTCTCGATCTACCGCGACGGCATCTTCGTCGGCCGCAGCCGGATGGCCACCGCCGCCAAGGACGAGACCGTGCGGCTTGGCTTCGGCGCCGACGACAAGGTCAAGATCGAACGCACGGTGGTGAAGCGCAACGAGGGCTCCGCGGGCCTGATCGTGACCACGTCGAAGACCGACGAGCGCGCCTTCAAGACCACGGTGCGCAACGGCCACGACTTCGCGATCAAGGTCGCGATCCAGGATCAGCTCCCGGTCAGCGAGAACGACGACATCGTGGTCGAGATGCTGCCGTCGTCGACGCCTGCGACGACCACCAATCTGCGCGACAAGCGCGGCGTGCTGGAATGGGCGTTCGAGGCCAAGGCTGGCGAAGTCCGTGACATCAATTTCGCCTGGCGGATGCGCTGGCCCAAGGACAAGGGCGTCGTAATGATGCCGGCAGGTTGATCTGCGTTTACTGCGGATGACATCCCTTCCGATCTCGGGCATCACTTTGCCAAAGGCAACAAAGCCTGAGATCGGGAGGATCCATGAGCTACCAGCACATCATCGTCGATGATCCGCGTCCGCGCGTCCGCCGCATCACGCTGAACCGCCCCGAGAAGCGCAACGCGCTGAACAACCGCCTGCGCGGCGAGATCTTCGAGGTGCTGGAGCAGACCGACCGCGATCCCGGGATTTCGATCTCGATCCTGCGCGGCGCGGGACCCTGTTTCTCGGCGGGCTACGATCTCTCCGCCGACAACCGCGTCGACCAGCCCTATCATTCGGCATCCGGCCCTGGCCAGTGGTCGCGCCATGTCGTCGAGGGCTGGTTCTCGATCTGGGACCTCGCAAAGCCTGTGATCGCGCAGGTGCACGGCTATTGCCTCGCCGGCGGCACCGAGCTCGCGACCGCCTGCGACGTGGTTTACGTCGCCGACGACGCCCAGATCGGATATCCGCCGGTGCGGCTGATGAGCCCACCCGACATGCAGTATCACCCGTGGCTGGTCGGCATGCGGCGCGCCATGGAATTGATGCTGACGGGCGACGCGATGTCCGGCCGCGAGGCCGCCGAATGGGGTTATGCGACCCGGTCGTTTCCGCTCGCCGAGCTGGAGGCGAAGACGCTGGATTTCGCCGAGCGCGTGGCCAAGGTGCCGATCGAGCTGCAACAGCTCAACAAGCGCAGCGTCCACCGCGCGATGGAAATCATGGGCGCCCGCGCCGCGATGCGCGCCGGCACCGAGATCCAGGCGCTGGCCTTCACCACCGAGGCCAGCAAGGCCTACATGGCGGGCTTCCGCCGCGACGGCGGCAGCGTGAAGGCCCAGCTCGACCAGCGCGACACGACGTTCGGGGATTACCGGACGAAGAAGGAGTGAGGATCACGTAAGCCGCGCGCGGAGCTGTATCACGGTCACCCTGAGGAGGCCGCAAAGCGGCCGTCTGGGATGAGCATCACGCTACCCGCATATTCGATGTCATGCCCCGCCTTGAGCGGGGCATCCAGTACGCCGCGGCTTGTCCGTTGAGCTCGGGCGCCTCTGCAATACTGGGTCGCCCGGTCGAGCCGGGCGACGACACTGTTGTGGGTGACGAGAGCAATCGTCTCACTTCGCCTTCAGGAAGTCGCCGACCTGCAGCAGCACGAACTCGTCGTCATCGGCCTTGTTCGGGTCGCGGCTCGAGGAGAACGGCAGGTTGTTGTCGTTGCCGACGATGATGTGGGTCTCGTCGACCCGGTCGACATTCTCGATCGTGAAGAACGGGAAAGTGTAGACGCCATCGTTGAGCGGCTTGCGCGCCTTTTTGTTGGGATCGCGGATCTTCATCAAGTCGATATAGGCGATCTTGCGCACCGGCTTGCCGACATTGGCATCGGACAACTCGATCTTGTAGACGCGCTTGAACTTGGCGAGATCAGGGAAACAGTTCTCGCCGCGCTGGCCTTGCGGGCAAGCCTTGTCGGCGGTGCCTTCGCCATTGTCGCGTTCGATGACGAGGCCGTGGGTCGGATCGATCATGTTGAAGTCGCCGATCGCATTGCCGTTCTGCTCGAACACATACTGCCAGTAGCGTCCGGTGAACTTCTCCGCCGCGACGTCGAATTCCAGGATGCGCGAGGCTTCCTTGCCGTCGACCTTCTCCCAATCCTTCTTGTCGGCATCCCACAGCGGCCCTTCGAGCAGGCCGTAGAGGAATTTGCCGTCCTTGGAGGAAGCAAAACCTTCATAGCCCTGGGAGCGGCGCAGGTTGACGTTGGTGTAGGAGGCGCCGGGCGCGCCGGGCGACTGCACCGCCCAGTGATCCGGCGAGCGCACCGGCTTGCCGTCCGCGACCGTCTCGAACACGGCGAGGATCTTGCCGGTCTTGTCGGCCTTGAGGATGTACGGCCCGAACTCGTCGCCGATCCAGAAAATGTCATTGATGATCTGGAAGCCCTCGGTGTCGAAGTCGGCACCGGTGAGGTAGCGCTTGGCGGTGTCCTCATGCACGATGCGGAACGGCACTTTCCTGTCGGGATCGTGCAGGAACACGGTCTCCTGACGCTCGATCTTGCCGCTCGCCCAATCTATCTTGTGCCGGTTCAGGTACAGCATCGAGTCCGCCGAGTTGTAGCGCGAGCCCATGCCGTTGTCGGTGATCACCCAGAACGAGCCGTCGGGCATCACCTTGATGCCGGAATGGCCTTGCAGCGGCTGGCCCTTGAACGGCAGCGACACGCCGGTTGGCCGCTCATAGGACTTGCCCATCACGGTGCCGATGGCGTCGACGCGCCTGCCGGTGGTGTACTTGCCCGAGGTCTTCAAATCGTTCGGGGCGTCGGCGGGGGCGTCGATGAAGCTCTCCGCCGGCATCACGGCATGTCCTGCCAGCGTCGCCGGGAATTCGCCTTCACTCTGCGCGAACGCCGATGTGGCGAGCAGGATCGAGGCGACGGAGCAGAGCAGGGACAGGCGCATGGTTGATCTCCCAAAGGATAAACGATGCGGTGTTCTCCGAGCCGCCTGTTACAGCCGGCTGATAGTTTTGTGAACCGCGGATGTTGCGGCGGGATAAGGCTTGCGGCGTTACGTCGCCTCCCTGACAGCAGTCCTCATCCTGAGGAGGCCGAGCAGCGGCCGTCTCGAAGGATAGCCGCTGGCGACGGCCGGGCCTCGTGGTTCGAGACGCGCGTACCGCGCTCCTCACCATGAGGGTCTAAACGGGCCGCATGGTTTGCGGCAGCAGGAACGGCACGCCGTCTCCGGTGTAGGCGATCGCGGCGTCGATCTCGAAGATCTCGCGTAGCGTCTCGGTCTTCATCGCCGCCGTGCGGTCGCCGTCGACGGCAAGCCGGCCGCGGTGCAGCAGCAGGATGCGGTCGGCGAACCGCATCGCGAGGTTGAGGTCGTGCAGGATCGCGATCACGGCGGTGCCGCGCGCGGCGCGCCGCCGGGCCGTTTCGACCAGGTCGATCTGGTGCCGCAGATCGAGGCTCGAGGTCGGCTCGTCCAGCAGCAACAGTCCGGGTCCATGCAGCGCTTCGCCGCAGGCGAGCTGCACCAGCACGCGGGCGAAATGCGCCCGCTGCTGCTCGCCGCCCGACAGCGTCGGCAATTGCCTGAAACGGAAACGCGCGAGCCCGACCTCGTCGAGCGCCGCCTCGACCAGCGCCCGCGCCACGGCACGCGGGCTTTCGCCGGCGCCCATGCTGACGATTTCCTCGACGGTGAACGGGAAGCTGACGTTGACGTGCTGCGACAGCATCGCGCGGTGCTGCGCCAGCGCGCGTGGTCCGTAAGTTTGCAGGTCGCGCTGCCTGAGCCTGATCGCCCCGCGCGACGGACGCAGGTCGCCCGACAGCATCCGCAGCAGGGTCGATTTGCCGGCGCCGTTGGGACCGACGATCGCGACCATCTCGCCGGCACCGATCTGCAGCGACACCGCATCGACCAGCGTCGTGCCGCCGACCGTCATGGTTGCCGACTGCGCTTCGAGCAGGGCCGTCACAGCGACACCAGCCCGCGCTGCCGCAGCAGCATGGCGAGGAAGAACGGCGCGCCGATCGCCGCCGTCAGGATGCCGATCGGCATTTCCGCGGGCGCCACGATGGTGCGCGCCACCGTGTCGGCGCCGACCAGGAGGATGGCACCGAGCAGTGCGGACGCCGGCAGCAGCAGCCGATGCGCGGGGCCGATCACCAGCCGCAACACATGCGGCACCACGATGCCGACGAAACCGACCACGCCGCAGACCGAGACCGCGACCCCGGTCATCGCCGACACCAGCACGATCGAGATCCGCTTCAACCGTTCGACGTCGACGCCGCTGTGGAACGCCTCGGCCTCGCCGAGCACCAGCACGTCGAGCCCGCGCGCGATCGAGAGGCAGGCGACCAGCGCGACCGCCAGCACCGGCGCCAGCGCCGTGAGCTTGCTCCAGGTCGCGCCGCTGAGCGAGCCGAGCAGCCAGAAGGTGATGTCGCGCAGCTGGCGGTCGTCGGCGACGAACACCAGGAGCCCGATGCCGGCATTGGCGATCGCGGCGATCGCAAGCCCGGCCAGCAGGAAGATCGCAATCGATGTCCGGCCGCCGCGGCTGGCGATGCCGTAAAGCACGATGGTCGTGATCAGCGAGCCGGCAAAGGCCGCGATCGGCAGCAACTGGTGTTGCAGGAAGCGCAGGCTTTCGCCGAGATGGCTGTCGGTGAACACGATCGCGGCTGCCGCGGCAAACGCGCCGCCGGAGGAGACGCCGACCAGCGCGGGGTCGGCGAGGGGATTGCGGAACAGGCCCTGCATGATCGCGCCTGATACGGCAAGCAGTCCACCGACCATCGCCGCCGCTGCGATCCGCGGGATGCGGATCGACCACACCACGAGCTGGTCGCGTGCGAGCGGCGGGTTGGCGGCACTATCAGCCCATAGCCCAAGCGCTGCCGGAAGCCGCGCCATTGGAATGCCGGCGGCCCCGACCGTCAGGGCGACCAGCGCGGTCGCTGCGAGCGCCGCAAGCAGGCAGAGCAGGGTGAGTGTCGCGGCCGGCCGCAGCGACATGCCGGCGCGCCGTTGTTTCGCACGCCCGCGGCGTTCGGCCAGCACGCTCATTGCCGGCAATTCGCGGTCAGCGCTGCCGGCTTGAAGCTGCCGGCCTCCGGCGCCAGCGCCGGATAGAGCTTGACCGAGAGGTCGCGTGCCGCGGCCGCGGTGCGCGGTCCGAAGCCGAGCAGATATAGCCCTTCCATCGAGATGAAGGCCTTGTTGGTCGCGACCGGCGTCAGCGCGAAGGCGGGATGCGCGAACACGGCATCAGCGGTCAGCGAATCCTTGCCGCGATCGATCGACAGCACGACATCCGGTTTCGCCGCCACGATGGCCTCGTCATTGACCGGCTTGTAGCCGTCGTAACCGTCGATGGCGTTGAGGCCGCCGGCAAGCCGGATGATCTCGTCCCCGGCGGTCTTGTGGCCCGCCGCCATCGCCCGGCCATTCAAGAGCGACATCACGAACATCACGCGCACCGGCTTCGTCACTTTGGCGCGCAGCGCGCGCAGTTGCGCGAGATCGCTTTCGACCGCCGTGGCCAGGCAGGCAGCGCGCGGATCTGCGCCCATGGCGTGGCCCACCAACCTGATCTTCTCGACCAGCCCGGCCTCCGAGAACGTCTCCGGCACCAGCACCAGCGGCACCTTGGCCGCCTCGAGCACGTCCATGGTCTCCTTCGGCCCGGAGCCCTGCACTGCGAGCACCAGCGACGGGTGCAGGCCGAGCACGCCCTCCGGCGACAGCTGGCGCATGTAGCCGACGTCGGGCTTCTCGCGCAGCGCCGCCGGCGGGTAGAGGCTGGTCGCATCGACGCCGGCGATGCGGTCCTCGAAGCCGAGAGCATAGAGGATCTCGGTGATCGCGCCGCCGATCGAGACGATCCGCGACGGGTTATCGATCACGACGTCGCGGTCGCGTGCGTCATGCACGGTGATGCCCTCGGCCATCACGGCTTCGATCGGCAGCAGACAGAAGAAGGCGAGCAAAGCGAGCGTGCGACAAATTGTCATCGGGGCCGTCACTTGGTCAGGATCAGCTTGTTCCGCGAGGTCAGCCGCAACCGGTAATGTTCTTCGCCGTGCATGATGATGATCTCGCGCTCCGCCGCGAACAGGTCGCGACTGTCGAGACGATTTCCGCGCATGATCAGCGTTTTGGCCGCGCCGGATGCAGGCTCGGTCTGCTTTCCGGCTGCGCCGATATTGTCTCCGGAAGCTGCGGACATGTGATGGTGCTGCGCCTGCGAAATTTTCAAATGGTGTTTGCTTGTATAAGCGGGCGAGAGCGCATTCCAACGGCGGCACTTTACAATCGATATAAACAGCGCCGCCGCATTCTTGACCGTTTTGTTGCCGGCTCGTAACCAATCATCACACGATGCAGGCGGGTGGCTTGCATCGCGATGTAGCCAGCAAGCCGCTCGTCGGAGCGCACGCCAGCCAAACCAGAAAAGCGATGATCGGGCTGGGGCTAGAATGGCTGACGGGGCTAGGGTTTCGCGCGCCCTGATTTTGGGCGCGTCGGTGTTTTCATTTGCGGCAGCACTGCCGGAATGCGGGTTCGCGCAGGCCGCCGATCCGTCGGCTGCGCGTCCTTCTACCGAACGGCCGAAGCAGGCCAAGCGGAAGCCGCAGCCGGCGGCCGAAGCTCAGGCGGCGCCGGCGGCGATGAATGCGCGGGCGCAAATCGGCGCGGTGCCGGTGCAATCGCTCGACACCATCACAGCCGTGGCGTCAAAGACCGAGGAGCGCGCGATCGATGCGCTGGCGCCGGTCAGCTCCGTCACGCTGGAGAAGATCCAGGGCCTGCAGCCGAACCGGCTCTCGGACATTTTCTACGCCGTGCCCGGCGTCTCGGTCCAGGAGCGCGGCGACGATCCGGCGACCGTCATCAATATCCGCGGCTTGCAGGATTTCGGCCGTGTCGCTGTTGTCGTCGACGGCGCGCGGCAGAACTATCAGCGCACCGGCCACAACGCCAACGGCTCGTTCTTCCTCGATCCCGAATTGATCGGCGGCGTCGACGTGGTGCGCGGCCCGACCGCGAACATCTACGGCTCCGGCGCGATCGGCGGTGTGGTTTCGTTCCGCACCAAGGATATCGACGACGTGGTGCGTCCCGGCGAGCGTTGGGGTGTCGACATGTCAGGCTCCTATGGCACCAACACGGACCGCGGCATGGGCTCGGTGTTCGGCGGCGTGCGCGTCGATCCGAACGTCGACGTGTTCGGCGGCGCGGTCTATCGCACCCAGGGCAATTACAAGGACGGCGCGGGCACTGAGATCGGCAACACCGGCAACGATATCGCGGCCGGCCTGATGAAGGTGACGTTCCGCCCGGCCGAAGGCCACGAGTTCAAGATCGGCGGCATCTTCCAGGACTATCAGTACAATATCGGCCAGCCGAACCGCGGCCCGACCACGACGGCGGCGCCGCTGACGGCAATCGCCGGCTCCTCGGTCTACGCTTCCGATGCGAAGAACTACACGGGCACCTTGAGCTGGCGATATTCCAAGCCCGACGACATGCTGTTCGACTGGAACATCTCGGTCTACGGCAACCGCACCGACAACGACCAGGTCAAGACCTACAACAACCGCATCACCACCGGCGGCGGGGTCTGCACGCTCGCCAATCCCGGCAACAACATTTCCGGCTGCGTCGGCGACAAGCGCGGCTATTTGTTGGACACCGTCGGGGTCGACGTCAACAACACCTCGCGCTTCAACTTCGGCGACTGGCGCAACGCCGTCACCTACGGCTTCGACGCCTTCCGCGACGATGTCGAGACCTTCGATTCGCGCGGCAATTCCAACATCACGACGCCGGGCGGCCAGCGCACCGTGTCCGGCGGCTTCGTGCAGCTGAAGCAGAACTATTCGACCTGGCTCGAGCTGATCAGCGCTGTCCGCTACGACCATTACGAGCTCAATTCGATCAACACCACGACCAGCGGCGACCGGCTGTCGCCGAAGATCACGGTCGGCGTCACGCCGGTTGCCGGCTTCACGCCCTATGTCAGCTATGCCGAAGGCTATCGCGCGCCGTCGATCACCGAGACCCTGATCGCGGGCGGCCACGCCACCGGCGGCGGACCGGCGCTGTTCAACTGCCCCGACGGCACCAGCGGCCTGTTCTGCTTCCTGCCCAACGCGGCGCTGCGGCCGGAGGTCGGCAAGAACAAGGAAGCCGGCATCAATCTGAAATATGACGGCATCTTCACGGCGAGCGACTCGTTCCGCGGCAAGATCAATGTGTTCCGCAACGACGTCGACGGCTATATCGATCTCGTCGCGTCGACGCCGACCCTGACGCCGTTCGGGCGGTTCAGCCAGTTCTACCAGTACCAGAACATCGCCCACGCCCGCATCGAGGGCTTCGAGCTCGAAACGATGTACGATGCGGGCGACTGGTTCGTCGGCGTCGCCGGCCATCTGATGCGCGGCCGGAACACCCAGACCAATGTCGGCCTCGCCACCATCACGCCGCGCAAGGTGACGACGACGGGCGGCGTGCGCCTGCTCGACCGTTCGCTGATCATTGCCGCGCAATGGTCCTCGTTCGGCGCCAACAACGACCTGCCGGGGGGCTATCTGCCCTCGACCGGCTACGAGCTCGTCAACCTCTATCTGACCTGGAACGCCACCAAGGACATCACCTTCACGGCGTCGGTCGACAACCTCTTGAACCAGTACTACCGGCCCTATGCGATCCCGGGCTCTTCGACCGACGGCACGACGCAGAACGACGTGTTGTTCTCGAGCCCCGGTCCGGGCACCGTCTACAAGGCCGGGCTCAGGATTCACCTAGGTGGAGCGTAACGCGAGACGCCGATCATTCCATCCAGGTTGCTCCGGCCGCGCTGGTGCCCCAGCGCGGCTTTGGCGTGTTCATGTTATTAACGAGATCAACCGGCAGGATCCAGGCATCCGCCGTCAAACAGGAAAGAGTTTTCATGTTCATCGCAATGAACCGGTTCCAGGTGATCAAGGGCAAGGAGCAGGCGTTCGAGACGGTCTGGAAGACGCGCGAATCCTATCTCGGCGATCTGCCGGGCTTCATCGAGTTTCATCTGGTGAAGGGGCCCGAGGCCGAGGACCACACGCTCTATGCGACCCACACCGTCTGGGCCAGCAAGGCTGCGTTCGAGGACTGGACGAAATCCGATGCGTTCCGCCGCGCCCATTCGCGCGCCGGCAACGAGACCGGCGGCAGCCTCTATCTCGGCCATCCCAAATTCGAGGGCTTTGAGGTGCTGATCACCGAGCGCGCGAAGAGCCCAGCATGACGCAGGCGGCCGTGCAGAACGCGGAGCTTGCGGGATTGAAGGCCTATATGGCCGACAATCCCGGCGCTGTGATCGAAGATGTCGCGCGCGAGCGCAAGGTGACGCCGCGCGCGGTGCTCGAGGCGCTCCCCGACAGCATGGTGCGGATCGGTCCCGGCGAGTTTGCCGCCGCGATGCAGGACATCGCGGAGTGGGGCGAGGTGACGCTGATCGTGCACACCGATGACGCGATCTTCGAGTTCACCGGCGCCATTCCGAGCGGCGAGGTCGGCCGCGGCTATTTCAACCTGATGCAGCCGAAGGGCCTGCACGGCCACCTCAGGCATGAGCGCTGCGCGGCGATCGCCTTTGTCGAGCGGCCTTTCATGGGCAAGGTGTCGGCGTTCATCGCCTTCATCAATCGCGACGGCGGCATCATGTTCAAGGTGTTCGTCGGCCGCGACGAGACGCGCGCGCTGCGCGGCGATCAGCTGGTGCGCTTTCACGCGCTGGCGGACCGCCTCGCGCCGCAGGCGGGCTGAAGATTTCTTCTCCCTCTCCCCGCTTGCGGGGAGAGGGTCGGGGTGAGGGGGACTCTCCGGGCACCGTGCTCGTGGAGAGTCCCCCTCACCCGGATCGCATCTTGCGATGCGATCCGACCTCTCCCCGCAGGCGGGGCGAGGTAAGATGCGGTTGGAGGTGAAGATGCCTGGCACGTTTGATAAAGGCAGACGGCTGTCGATCGTAATCGAGGCTATTGCGACTACTGCCGTATTTCTCCCAAATGCGAGCCTCGCCGCAGCCGACGCCGCATTGCTGCCGCGCAACCTCTCGCCCTGGGGCATGTTCGAAAGCGCCGACATCGTCGTGAAGGCGGTGATGATCGGGCTCGCCTTCGCCTCGCTCGTCACCTGGACGGTCTGGCTCGCCAAGACCGTCGAGATCCGCCGCAAGACCGCGCTCGCCCGGGAGCGGATCGGTCTGCTGGAGCGCGACACCCAGCTCGCCGAGGTCGAGCAGGCGAGCCGCGACGGCAACGATGCGGTGGCGCAGATCGTCCAATCGGCCTCGCGCGAGGCTGCGCTGTCCGGCGGGATGTTCGACGACGGCTTCAAGGAGCGCATCGCGCTGCGGCTGGAGCGGGTCGAAGCGGCGATGTCGCGGCAGATCGCGCGCGGCACCGGTGTGCTGGCGACGATCGGCGCCACCGCGCCGTTCGTCGGCCTGTTCGGCACGGTGTGGGGGATCATGAATGCCTTCATCGGCATTTCCGAGGCCCACACCACCAATCTCGCGGTGGTCGCACCCGGCATCGCCGAGGCGCTGCTTGCGACCGCGCTCGGTCTGGTCGCTGCGATTCCGGCGGTCGTGATCTATAATCATCTGACCCGTTCGATCGCGTCCTACCGCGCATTGCTCGGCGACGCCTCCGTCATGGTGATGCTGCTGGTCAGCCGCGAGGGCGATCGCAGCCTGTTCCGGCTGACACGCGCTGCGGAGTAGCAGATGGGCGTCAAGCTCGGCTCAGGCGGCGCGTTCAGGCGTCGCGGCGATGACGATCTGGTCGAGGCGCACGAGATCAACGTCACGCCGTTCATCGACGTGATGCTGGTGCTGCTCATCATCTTCATGGTGGCGGCGCCGCTTGCGACCGTCGATCTCGGCGTCGATCTGCCGGCCTCGACCGCCGAGCCGCAGCCGCGGCCGGACAAGCCGGTGTTCGTCACCGTGAAGCCCGATCTCTCCGTCGCGGTCGGCGAGGACGTGATCGCGCGCGAGATGCTGACGTCAACGCTTGATGGCGCCACGCAAGGCAGGAAGGAAGAGCGTATCTTCCTGCGCGCCGACAAGGCGGTCAGCTATGGCGATCTGATGGAGGTGATGAACCTGCTGCGCAACGCCGGCTATCTCAAGATCGCGCTGGTCGGCCTCGACGGGCGTAGCTGATCCATGAACGCGTACGCGCTTCATGATGCGGGCGGGGAGATCCGGCTGAGGCGCTGGAGCCTGTCGGCGGTTGCGATGCTGGCGGCGCATGCGGCGCTGCTCGCGCTCGGGATGACGTGGGTCTCGGCACCGCCGCCGGGCGTCGCCGTGCCGGCGGTGCTGGTCGACCTGACGCCGATCACCTCGGCGCCGGAGATTTCGGAGACCGAGCTGCTGCCGGGCCCAGCGATGCAGGAAGCCGACGCGTCGCCACCGGAGCCTGCCGCCGCGCAGCCCGTGCAGCAGGAGATCGCGCCGACGCCGATGCAGGAGAAGCCCGACGTCGTCGCGCCGCCGGAACAGAAGCAGCAGATCACGCCGCCGACACCCGAGCCCGCGAAAGTCGTTCCGGAGACGAAGCCCGAACAGGTCAAGCCGAAAGTGGTTCGTCGGGACGCCAAGAAGCCATCCGAGGCAACGCCGGCACCGCGCACCAGCGCGCCGAGCCGTGCCGAACGGCAGGCGCCGGCTGCGTCCGCGATCAGCGCCGGCGCAGCCGCGCCAGCGATCGCGGCCTATAACGCTCGCGTCCGTGCGCATCTGCTGCGCTTCCATTCTTATCCGGCCGGCGGCAACGGCCAGCGCGGCGTGGTCCGCCTGGTGTTCACGCTCGGCCGCGGCGGGCAGGTGCTGTCGAGCCATCTCGGTGGCTCCTCCGGCAATCCGACCTTCGACGCGCGGGCGCTGGCGATGGTGCGCCAAGCCCAGCCGTTTCCTGCGTTTCCGTCCGAGATCACGCAGGGCTCGCTGGGCTTTTCCGTGCCGGTCGCGTTCGTGCCGCGGTAGTGCGCGACCTCGTTGAGAGAGACCGCACATCTATTCCCGTCATCCTGAGGTGCGAGCCTTGCGGCGCAATTGCGCCGCTGGGCGAGCCTCGAAGGATGCACGGCCCGGCTGGTGGCCGTCGATCCTTCGAGACGCGCTTCGCGCTCCTCAGGATGACTGGAACTGACTGAGTTTGCTTCGCTTCGACCGATGTCCTTCTACTCCTTCACCGCCCCGGTCAGCGACGACACGTAATAGTCGACGAACAGCGAGTAGAACAGCGCGACCGGCAGCGAGCCGAGCAGCGAGCCTGCCATCAGCGCGCCCCATTGGTAGACGTCGCCGGTGACGAGCTCGGTCAGGATCGCGACCGGCACCGTCTTGTTGGCGCCGCTCTGGATGAAGGCGAGCGCGTAGATGAACTCGTTCCAGGACAGCGTGAAGGAGAAGATGCCGGCCGAGATCAGGCCGGGCACCGCGAGCGGCAGCGTGATCCGCCACAGGATCTGCAACCGCGTCGCGCCGTCGACCAGCGCGCATTCCTCGAGCTCGTAGGGGATCGACTTGAAATAGCCGATCAACAGCCAGGTGCAGAACGGCACCAGGAAGGTCGGATACACCAGGATCAGCGCCAGCGGCGAGTCGAACAGGCCGAACTGCACGATCACGGTGGCGAGGGGAATGAACAGGATCGACGGCGGCACCAGATAGGCGAGGTAGATGCCGAGGCCGACATAGGGGCTGCCGCGGAAGCGCAGCCGCTCGATCGCGTAGGCGGCGAGCGTCGAGGCGAACAGCGACAGGAAGGTCGAGCCGATCGCGACCAGCATGGTGGTCTTCAGCCAGCGCGGATAGGCGGTGTCGAACAACAGATGCTTGATATGCGCGAGCGTCGGCGAGGTGATCCAGAACGGATTGTGCTCCTTGTAGTTCAGGAGCTCGGCGTTCGGTTTGAACGAGGTGACCGCCATCCAGTAGAACGGGAACAGCAGGATCAGGATGAAGCAGGCGAGCGGCAGATAGATCATCACCACGCGGCGGGCGCGGGAATCCCACGCCATCGTATCGGGCGTTGCGCTGGCGACGTTGGAAGATTGGGCCGCAACGTCAGTCATTGGCTTCTCCCTGCTGCCATTTGCGGCGCGCGAGGCCGAAGTAGCTGAACAATGTTGCGAACACCAGGAACGGGATCATCGAGACGGCGATCGCGGCACCCTCGCCGAGTTCGCCGCCGGCGATGCCGCGCTGGAACGCCAGTGTCGCGAGCAGATGGGTCGAGTTGACCGGCCCGCCGCGGGTGATGGCGTAGACCAGCTGGAAGTCGGTGAAGGTGAAGATGATCGAGAACGTCATCACGATCGCCAGGATCGGCATCATCATCGGGAAGGTGATGTAGCGGAAGCGCTGCCAGGAGGTGGCGCCGTCGAGCATCGCCGCCTCGTAGAGTGAGGGCGAGATGGTCTGCAGCCCCGCCAGCAGCGAGATCGCGACGAACGGGATGCCGCGCCAGATATTGGCGGCGATCAGCGAGAACCGCGCCGGCCAGGGCGAGCCGAGGAAGTCGACATTGCTGTCGCGCCAGTGCAGCACGTCGACCAGGAGATAGGAGATGATCGAGAACTGCGGATCGTAGATCCACCAGAACGCCAGCGCGGAGAGCACCGTCGGCACGATCCACGGCAGCAGCACGATGGCGCGGATCAGGCTCTTGAACGGGAAATGGTTGTTGAGCAGCAGCGCCAGCCAGAAGCCGAGCGCAAATTTTCCGAAGGTTGCGATCGCGGTATAGAAGATCGAGTAGAACACCGCGTTCCACCACAAGGAATCCTTGAGCAGATACTGGAAGTTCTCAAGTCCGATGTAGATGCCGCGCTGGCCGATCGTGGTGTCGGTGAAGGCGAGCCAGATGCCGAGGCCCAGCGGGTAGGTGAGGAACACCAGCAGCAGGCCGATCGCCGGCGCAAGGCACATCACGATCAGGAACGGCTTGTAGTCGAACAGGCGCGCGAGCCAGCCCGGCTGGTGCAGCGCCGCGCCGCGTGAGGGGAGAGTGGTGACAGACATCAGGTTCTTGTCTCGGTCCGACTTCCAGGGTCATTCCGGGATGGTGCGTTAGCACCAGACCCGGAATCTCGAGATTCCGGGTTCGATGCTACGCATCGCCTCGGAATGACAGCGGCTTGAGGTCGATCTTACCGGCCTTGCCGCCGGAAGTACCGCTTCGCGCGCTGTTCGGCTTCGGCGGCTGCGGCTTCGGGCGTTGCGGCGTCGGTCGCGACCGAGGCGCACATCTGCACCATCACATAGTCGGCGTTGACGGCGCCGGTCGCGGTCGAGATCGGCCCCTTGTAGCCGTTGTAGTAGGGGCTCCGCATCGTGTCCTTGAAGATCGCGACCTTGGGGTCGCTCGACCACACCGCGGCGTCGGCATAGGCCGCCAGCGGCTGCGACCAGTAACCGGAGTTGGCGTTGAGCCACGGCTCGTACTGTTCGTGCTCGAGCATGAACTGCAGGAATGCCTTCGCCGCGTTGGGATACTTGCTGTGCTTGAACACCATTGCGTTCAAGGTCAGGCCGGACATCGGAGAGGTCGGGGCCAGCCCCTTGATCAGGAACTGATGCGCGGTGTCGTCGGCGATCGCCTTGGTCGCGGGGTCGTTCTTCAGCGAGAAATACAGCGAGACGCCGTTTGCGGTCAGGCCGATCTCCTGCGACGAGTAGGCGCGGTTGTTGGAAACGTCGTTCCAGGACGGCGTACCGGCGATGAAGGTCGGATAGAGCTCCTTCAGATATTTCAGCGCCGCGATGGTCTCCTTGCTGTTGATGATGATGTTGCCTTCCTCATCGAGCAGCGCGGCGTTGTGCGACCACAACAGCCAGTTGGCGAAGCCGTTGCCGTCGCCGACCGCATTGCCGAGTGCGAAGCCCGCGGGCTTGCCGGCCGCCTTCAGCTTCTTGCAGAGTTCGAGGAAGCCGGCGTGGTCCTCCGGCACCTTGTCGAAGCCGGCGGCGTTGACCAGCGACTTGCGGTAGACCAGCGGGCCGCCCGAGGCGCCGAACGGCAGGCCGACCCAGCTCTTCGACTTCGAGCGCATGCCGTATCGGCGCGCCAGCGTGAGCCATCCGCCATAGCGCTTGTCGAGATAGTCGGCGACATCGGTCAGCTCGATCAGCTTGTCGATATAGATGTGCGGCGCGTCGCCGAAGCCGATGATGATGTCGGGGCCGGCGCCGGAGTTCGAGGTCACGGCGGTCTGCTGGTTGATGTCCTCCCAGCCGACGAAGTCGACCTTGATGTCGACACCGGTCTTGTCGGTGAATTTCTTGGCATTGGCGCGGAACACGTCCTCGTCGGCCTGGACGAAGCGCACCGGCCGCAGCATGCGCAAGGTGGCGTCCTTTTCGATCGGCAGCGACGGCGCCGCCACGTCGGCAGCCTTCACCTTCGACGCCTCCTGCGCCGAGGCGCCGGTGACCGCCAGCGCCGCCGCGGAAGCCCCCAGCACCAGCGCGTCGCGACGCGTGATCTCGTACTTCATGTCGTTCGCACTCCCGTTCTTATTGTTTCGTTGTTGTTTTTCCTTCCCGGCGTTTGGCCGCCGGTGAAGGGTCCTGTAGTCTCGGCCCGCCCGCCGCGCAAAGGGCCCGCAAGAGGCGGGCCCCGCACGAAAAGCGCATTCCCGCCCTAGCTGTTCGGACCGCGATCCATGCTGACGGGCTGCCAGCGGCGCAACGCGGTGTTTTGCAGCACCGACGGGTTGACGCAGCTTACCGGCCACATGCCTTGCAGCACTAGTGACAATTCGTAGCCCACCCGCCGCTTGCGCGCCTCGTCAAAACGTGCCGACGCCGAGGCGACATGGGCGGTCAAGGTAACATTGTCCATCCCGAGCATCGGATTGTTGTGCGACGGGGGTTCCTTTTCCAGCACGTCGAGCGCGGCGTGGGCGATCCAGCCCTCCTGCAGCGCCTTGATCAGCGATTCCTCGTCGACCGTGGCGCCGCGGCCGGTGTTGATGAAGATCGCCGACTTTTTCATCTGGCGAAAATGCTTCTCGGTCAGCATGTGGTGCACTTCGGGCCGCGCCGGGGCGTGCATCGAGACGAAATCCGACTGCGACAGCACCTCCGACAGCGTCGAGGGGATCACGCCGTGGTCGTACATCAGGGTTTCCTGGATGAAGGGATCGTAGGCCACCATCCTGAGGCCGAACGGCGCGGCGCGCTTGGCGACGGCACGGGCGACCCGGCCGAACGAGATGAAGCCGAGCGTCTGGCCCATCAGCCGCGGAAGCTTCAAGAGCGCCGGGCGGCCTTCGGCCCAGCGGCCGGTGCGCACCATCTTGTCCTGCTCGATCAGGCGACGGAAGCCGGCGAGCAGCAGCATCATGGCGTGGTCTGCGACCTCCTCGATGAAGGTGTCGGGGATGTTGGTGACGGGGATGCCGCGGGCGGTCGCGGCCTTGACGTCGACCGAGTCGACGCCGACGCTGCCGAGCGTGATCACCTTGCAGTTCTCGAGCGCGTCGATCACCGCCTTGGTGATCGGCATGCCCTTGGCGTAGATCGCATCCGCGGTGCGTGCCGCCGCGATGAATTCGGCCTCATTGGCCGGCGCCTCGACGATCTCGGCGCCGATCGGATCGAGCGCCTCGCGCTCATAATCGTAGCCGCCGCCGGCGACCGTGAAGCTCGCGCCCTTCGGCGTGACCACCCTGAATTTCGACATTGTCTGCTCCCGATGTGAGTCTGCTGTTCTTGCTTCTTGCTGGTTTGCTTCTTGATCTTGCTTCTTCTTGCTTCTTGGAGCGCGGCTGGGTCGCCGCCTTCCCATGCTTGTACGCGAGCCGTGCTGTTCTCTCCACAATTGCCGGTTGGTCCGCGGCCTGATTCTCCGGGCTTCTACGGGGAACCTCCGTAACCATCAGGTAAAGGGTCTCACATTACGGTGCGCGGAATCAATCCGCCAATCGCGTCGCGTTCCCCGCCTCTTCTGGAGACCCCCGTGAAGCTGTCAAATTTGAAGATCACCCCCAAGCTCGGCATTCTGGTGGGGGTGACCCTCCTTGGCCTGTGCACGGCCGGCATCCTCGCCGGTCACTTGATGCAGCGGGAGATGATGAATGCGCGCATCGACCAGGCCAAGGCCATCGTCGAGATGGCGAAGAACATGGCGGCGGGCCTGAAGAAGGATGTCGATGCCGGCAAGCTGACCAGGGAAGCGGCGCTGGCCGAGTTCGGCAAGCGCGCCAACACCCTGACCTACGACAACGGCGCCGGCTATCTGTTCGGCACCGACTACAGCGGCATCACGGTGCTGGCGCCCGATCCGAAGCAGGTCGGAACCAATCGCATGGACGTCGTGACCAATGGTCGCAAGCTCTCGCAGGAACTGATGGACGGCGTGAAGGCCAAGGGCGAGATCCTGCTGTTCTATGATTATGTGAAGCCCGGCCAGGAGACGCCGATCCGCAAGCTCGGTTATGCCGTCGCGGTCCCCGGCTTCGACATGTATCTCGGCACCGGCGCCTATCTCGACGATATCGATGCCAAGATGCGGCCGATTGCCTGGCTGCTCGGCCTCGCGATCCTCGGCATCGGCATCGTTTCCGGCTCGGTCGCCTGGCTGATCGGCCGCAGTATCTCCCGTCCGCTCAACCTGCTCGGCGCGCGCATGCGCGACATCGCCGACGGCAAGCTCGACGGTGACATCCCCGGCGTCGGCCGCGGTGACGAGGTCGGCGGAATGGCGGCCACGGTTCAGGTCTTCAAGGACAACGCGGTTCGCATCCGCGGTTTGGAACAGGCCGAGGCCGAGACCAAGTCACGCGCGGAGGCCGAGCGCCGTGGTGCGATGGAGAACATCGCCAACGATTTCGAGCGCAGCGTGAACGGCATCGTCCGCACGGTGGCCTCCGCCGCCGCCGGCATGCAGACCACGGCGCAGTCGATGACCGCAACCGCCAGCGATGCCAGCGCGCGTGCCGCGACCGTGGGAGCCGCTTCCGACAGCGCCTCCAACAATGTCGGCACCGTCGCCGCGGCGGCCGAGGAGCTCTCCAGCTCTGTTGCCGAGATCTCCCGCCAGGTGGCGCGCTCCAGCGAGGTCGCGAGCCAGGCAGTGGCCGATGCCGAGCGCACCAACGCGACCGTGCAGGCGCTCTCCACCGGCGCCGAGAAGATCGGCGAGGTGGTCAAGCTGATTCACTCGATCGCCGCCCAGACCAACCTGCTCGCGCTCAACGCCACCATTGAGGCGGCGCGCGCCGGCGAATCCGGCCGCGGTTTCGCGGTGGTCGCCTCCGAAGTGAAGGCGCTGGCCAACCAGACCGCGAAGGCGACCGAGGAGATCTCGGCGCAGGTTGCGGCGATGCAGGCGTCCACCGGCGAGGCCGTGACCTCGATCGGCGGCATCACAGCGACCATCGCGCAGATGAGCGAGATTACCGCCTCGATCTCGACCGCGATCGACCAGCAGGGCGATGCGACGCGTGAGATCGCGCGCAACATCCAGCAGGTCGCGGCCGGCTCGAGCGAGATCTCCGCCCATATCGGCGGCGTCACGTCAGCGGCCGCCGCCACCGGCACCGCGGCCGGCGACGTGCTGTCGAATGCCCGCGAGCTCGACACGCAGTCCGGCATGCTGCGCAATGCGGTCGACGAGTTCCTGCAGAAGGTGCGCGCGGCGTAAGCGAGCCGCGTAGGGTGGGTTAGCGACGCTACGCCACCCAACGATTCCGCATCCCCGTCATCCTGAGGAGCGCGCTTTTGCGCGCGTCTCGAAGGATGCACGGCCACCAGCCGGGCCGTCGATCCTTCGAGACGGCCGCGTTGCGGCCTCCTCAGGATGACGGAGTTGGCAGACTTCGTCGCTTCGCTTCGCTCGCAATAACGGGTGTCTCTACTGCTTCTCGATCCCGGCGTCGGCGATCAGCTTCTCCCACAGCACGAGCTGCTCCTTGAGGAATGCCTCGAACTCCTCGGGCGTGCCGGAGAATGCCTCCATGCCGCGCTCGGCGAGCTGGCTTTTGATATCCGGCCGCTCGACGATCTTGCGGATCTCCGCATTCAGCCTAACCACGACGTCCTTCGGCATGTTGGCGGGACCGAGATAGCCCTGCCAGGAGGTGATATCGAAGCCCTTCACGGTGTCGTCCATCGTGGGCAAGTCCGGCAGCAGCGCCGACTTGCGCTTGGTGGTGACGGCGAGCGGCTTCAGCACCTTGGCGTTGACGTGCGGCAGCCCGGTCGGCACGTCGATGAACATCATCGAGATGCGGCCGGCGATGACGTCGGTCAGTGCCGGCGGCGAGCTCTTGTAGGGCACATGCAGAAGGTCGATGCCGGCGAGGCGCGCGAAGGTCGCGCCGGAGACGCTCGCCGACGACGAGCCGCTGGCGTAGCTGTACTTGCCCGGCTCCTTCTTGGCGAGCGCGATCAACTCGGCGACCGAGTTCGCCGGGATGTCCGGATGGATCACCAGCATGAAGGGCAGGTCGCCGGTGCGCGCGATCGGCGTGAAATCCTTGATCGGATCGTAGTTCATGGTCTTGAGCAGATACGGATTGGCCGAGTGCGTCGTGTTCGTGGTGACGAACAGCGTGTAGCCGTCGGGGGCGGAGCGGGCGACATAGTTCGCCGCGATCGACCCGTTGGCGCCGGCCCGGTTGTCGATCACCATGCCGACGCCGAGCGCAACTCCGAGCTCCTTGGAGATCAGCCGCGTCGTGGTGTCGGTGCCGCTGCCGGCGGCAAACGGCAGCACCAGCGTGATGTTGCGGGTGGGATAGGTCTGGGCAAGTGCCGCCCCGGATATCGCCGCGAACGCGGCGGCGGCCGCGGCGGCCAGGCAGCAATATCGTCTCAATCCCATGATCATGTCGTCGTCCCCCGCGCAGGCCCTGAACAGGCCGATTGCGGCCGAAGCTAGCCCGGCCGCCATGGCTGAGGAAGCCGTGCCGGGAGCAGCCTTTCGCCGCATGGCCACTCCCGGGCCGTCGCAGGGGCGCGCTGCCAAAATATCGAAAACAACCCCATGCAAAGGAGCCGGTGGCGGCCGGCGACCGACCAGTCAACTTGACACGTCGGGCAAATCAGGGTCATTCTTCTAATATTCAGAAAATCGGTCGTGAGGGACGCTACGATCCCGCCGGGAAGACCTGCGCGACGTGAAACACCTTGGTGGTGATGAGCCACCTGCCGTCGATCCGATGAAACACCAGATGGTCGATGAAGCCGGTTTGGCCGGCCCTGACGCGCACCTTGGCGATGGCCAGATCGGACGCGGTCTGGTCGATGCTGATGATGGCCTCCTCGCGCGGCGATTTCATCGACGCCGGCGAGGGACGGCTGCGGATGAAGTCGCGGAATTCCGCGGCCGATCGCACCGTGTGCTTGCCATCCCGGATGCCGTGCACGATGCAGGCATCGCAGAAGACGTCGCGGAACCGGCTATCGTCGACGTCGTACATCAGGTCGAAATATCCATCGATCGCGGATGCGATGGCCTGGATGTCGCTCATTGCAAATCTCCTTGGCGGATGATGTGGCGGTGGCCTCACCGGATCGAACCGGTGACCTGCGCCGACAGTGGCCGATGTGGTGGCGGAGTGCTACGACTGGGCGGTCATCTCTTGGATGACTGAAAGGCATCGGCATGGACGAAGTTGACGGTCGGCTGGTTGGCGGCCTGGTGGTCCTCGCGGCGCTGGCGGATGCGCGCAGTTTTGGCCGGGCCGCCGAACGGCTCGGTATGACGCAATCCGGGGTCAGCAAGGCGATCGCCAAGCTCGAGGCGCGTCTCGATGCCAGGCTGGTTCACCGCACGAGCCGCGCCGTCGAGCTCACCGAGGAAGGACGCGCGCTGTATGAGCGGGTTGCCGCGCATCTGGCGGGGATCGGCGAGGCGGCGGCGGAGACCGCGAAATCGCGCGATGCGGTTCGCGGCAGGCTGCGGGTCAATGTCGACCCGCTGTTCTCCCGCATGGTGCTGTCGCCGAAGCTGAGCGAGTTCCTGCTGCAGAATCCGGGCATGGAGCTGCGTATCGAGACCCGCGACCGGATCGCGGATCTGGTCAGCGACGGTTTTGATCTGGCGGTGCGTTTCGGCGAGCCGACGCCATCGGCGCTGATTGCGCGCCGCGTACTCGATACGCGCGTGCTCACCGTGGCCTCGCCGATCTATCTCGAACGACACGGCCGGCCGCTTGATCCGCGGGAGCTGGCAAGCCGCGACCATCAGTGCATCCAGGCAATCGACGCGGCGACCGGGCGTCCCTTTGATTGGGAATTTCGACGTGGCGGCGAGGTCGTGCCGGTCGCGGTCAACGGGCGGCTGACGGTGACCGATTCGGGAACCAAGCTCGGCGCTTGCCTGGCCGGCTTCGGCATCGCGCAGGTGATCGATCTCGGCCTCGACGATCACCTGAGGAGCGGCGCGCTGATCGAGCTGTTTCCAGACTGGCCCGACGAGCGTTTTCCGCTCTACGTCTATTACGCCTCGCGCAACCACGTGCCGGCCAAGGTGAGGCGGTTCATCGACTTCATCACGGAAACGCTGGCGGCAAAGTCACATTCGCCGCGCAAATCCGCCGGCTTGCGCAAGGTAGGCTAGCGATCACGCAGAGGAATACAAGGTATCGAAGTTGGGCCGCACCACGCCTTTGAAATTGGCGGTAGGATACTCCGGTATATTGGCAAACATATTCGCTGGCCCTTTGGCGATCTCTTTTCCGGGCTCGATGTTGGTGAACTGTTTTCGTGTTATGTCCATCGACAGCAGTGAGTAGAAATAGAGGTAGGCTTCGACGCCGATAGCATGCGCCTCTTGCGTTTTGTTGCGGCAATCGGTCGAGGATGAGCCATGTTCGGGCTCGCTGGGCGGTTCTGCTCCTCTCCTCGTCACAAATAGGCCGTGTACGAACTGATCCAGACCAGGATGTTCTTGATGATGCCGATGACCCCCGCATTTGGTGCAAACACGGTTGCGGTGCCTGGCATTCCCAGCCGAAGATCGGCCTTGTCGTAGCCTTTCGGTATGGAGATCACGGCGGGATAGGAATCTGCTCCACGCATTGAACCGGAACGGACAAGCATTCCGGAAACCGCGATCTGTCCCTGGCCAACCCCGATCGGAATATCTACAACTTCCGCCGAGAAGATTTGCCCGGGCCGATTGTCGAATACGATCTTGGCTGGAGCACCCGGCCTGACCGTCTCAAATCCGTTCGGCGAGAACATTCCAATGATCCGAATGTCTCTGCTCACGACGAGTGACATGACGGCTCGCGCTTGCAGCGCACGGTCGCCGACTGCAAGAGCCAAACTTGTAACGTAACCATCGTCTGGGGCCCGCACTGTGGTTTGCTCCAGCTCCCACTTTGCTTGGTCGAGTTGGGCCTGGATCTGCGCAACCGCGGTGTTCACGCCGCTTACTTGCGAATCCATCGCGAGTTTTGCGGTTGTTTGTGCCGCCTTGGCAGCCTGGAATTGATAGTTCGCAGTGTCGTATTGGGACTGGGTGTCCTGCAGCTTGAACTCGCTCTGCGCCTGCTGGCTGGTTAGCTTTTGCATGTCGGCTAACCTTTGCCGATTGTACGCCACTTGGGCTGTCAGCCCCTGAACGTTGGCTGTGGCCTGTTCGTAATTGGAGACCAGTTGCTTGGCCTGATCCTGCGCCTGCGCCAATGATGCTTCCAATTGCCGGACTTTGTTCTCGAACGGCACGGGATCAATCTTGAACAGGACATCGCCTGTCTTGATCGGAACGTTCGTCTTTACCGGAACGGAGATGATCTGTCCCGAGACGTTGGGGATCACCTCAACAACGCGAGAAGCAACAATGACGCTTCCGCTCGGTGTCAGATGGTTGAACAGCGCGAGAAACACCGCGAGAATGAATGCACCGATCAACACGGTGACGGTGCCGGAACCCCACCCCCATCTGATTAGCTTCAATCGCGAAAAAATAAGCCAAATCAAAGCAATATACAGACAAAGAATAATAAGCATGTGGAATCTCGCAGGAGCCAAGCGGGAATTCGACACCCATGCAGCGTGCCCCCTCGCAGAGCTATTGAGTTGACCTAAATCAACACAAAGGTCGTTCAACCTTGCGTCGCGACCGCCCCTTGCTGCCGGTACACAAGACCGGTACACGACCGACGCCGCAAGCTTCAAATCCCCTGCAATTTCAGGCGATTTGGGTGGTGGCGATCCAGTCCTTTTCTGGGCACCAAATCTCGAGATCTTAGAAGGGCACCCTGACGGTCAGTCTCGCCCGCAGCGGAGCTACGGATCCACGTCCGCTTTGCGCCAACAACCGCCCGCATGCTGGAGGTCGCCTTCTGGCCCATCGCGTCATCTAGCTGCAGAATCTGGTTGCCTTCGGTGCATAGCGGATTCTGGCAAGCCGTCCGCCCGGCAGATTTATGGGTTCACGCGCTTCGCCGATTTGTTGGCGGATCCCTGCCGCGAGGCGATGATGACGCCGGCGAGCACCAGCGCGTAGCCGATCAAATGGAATGGCGCGAGCGTCTCGCCGAGCAGCAGGATCGCCATCGCCGAGCCGAACACCGGCACCAGATGGAAGAACGGCGCGGCGCGGTTCGGGCCGATCAGCGCGACGCCGCGGTTAAAGAACAGATAGGCGAGCGTGGACGGGAAGATCAGCGTGTAGCCCAGCGTGGCAAAGGTCAGGACGTCGAGCTTCAGCGTCACGCCGCTTAAGAATTCCCAGACCGCCACCGGCAGCAGCATCAGCGCGCCGCAGCAGGTGGTGAACGAGATCAGCGAGAGCTGATGGATTTTCGGCCGCCGCGGGATCAGCGCCGAATAGAGTCCGAACGACACCAGCGAGGCGCCGAACATGATGTCGCCCCGGTTGAAGCTGATGCCGGCGAGCGCGGAGAAGTCGCCGCGCAGGATGATGGTCAGCACACCGGCCAGCGAGATCGCGATGCCGGCCAGCTGCGCCGGCGTCAGCCGCACGCCGAACAGGATCAGCGACCACAGCGCCACGAACAGCGGCCCCGCCGACTGGATCAACAGCGCATTCAGCGCCTCGGTATACTGCATCGCCCAGTACGAGATCGCGTTGTTGAAGGCGAAGCCGACCGCGGACAACAGCAGCATCAGCGGTAGGGCGCTGCGCAGCTTCGGCCAGTCCTGTTTCAGGTGCGGCCAGGCGAACGGCAACAGGATCAGGAAGACGCCGAACCAGCGGATCGTGGTCAGCGTGACCGGTGGCACATGGCTGCCGACATGCCGCGCCAGCACGATGTTGGCGGCCCAGAACAGCGACGTCAGGCTGAGCAGCAGATAGGGCTGGTTATTGAGCCAGTTGAGCGGCGAGCGGCGTGGCGTTGTGGCAGGTGCGGGCAGAGCGGTCATTATTGGGTGGATGTTGTGCCCGAATCCGCCGCCGCGACAAGACGAAAGAGTGGATTGGAGCCATGCGTGCGAGGCTACAATCTGGCGAGGGAGCCACACCGCCGGAGACGTCATTGCCGTGGAATAACAGAACCCGTCATCCTGAGAGACCGTGAATGTATGCCTCTCGATGACGCAACATACTCGATGTCGTCCCGGCGAAAGCCGGGACCCATAACCACCGAAGGTCATTGTTGCGCGACGCTGGGGCCACAGCCTTTCCAACAACTCGACTCTGTGGTTATGGGTCCCTGTGTCTTGGAAGTCTGTCAGGATGAGGGTGGGCGGGAAGCCGTTGGGTCCTTGGCGCTT